>WTHV01000172.1:0-14991 GCA_011525265.1 Alphaproteobacteria bacterium
CAGTTATTATAGAAGATATCAGCAAAGCTTGTTGAAATGACACAACGCACACCAAAATCAAGCAATGCCCATGGCGCGTGCTCACGTGATGAGCCACAACCAAAATTGTCGCCTGCCACAATAATTTCGGCCGAACGATAGCTTGGCTTGTTCAAGATGAAATCAGCAATTTCATTGCCATCATTATCAAAGCGCATTTCATGGAACAAATTTGCCCCAAGACCTGAGCGTTTGATTGTTTTCAAAAACTGTTTTGGAATAATCATATCTGTATCGATATTCATGATTGCCATTGGTGCAGCCACACCGTGGAGTTTATCAAATTTTTGCATCGTCTAAACGCCCCTTATGCTAGGTCTCTGACATCAGTCAGATACCCTGTTACTGCTGCTGCGACTGCCATTTGTGGGCTGACAAGATGTGTTCTGCCGCCACGACCTTGGCGGCCTTCAAAATTTCTGTTTGATGTTGAGGCACAACGCTCACCCTCAGCAAGCTTATCAGCGTTCATGGCAAGGCACATAGAACAGCCCGGCTCACGCCATTCAAAACCAGCTTCGACGAAAATCTTATCAAGGCCTTCTGCTTCTGCTTGCTCTTTTACAAGACCAGAACCAGGCACAACCATCGCACGCATGCCATCTTTGACAGAACGACCCTCAGCGATAGATGCCGCAGCGCGCAAATCTTCGATACGGCTATTTGTGCATGAGCCAATAAACACCGTATCAACTTTGATATCTGTCAATTTCTGACCAGCTTCTAGACCCATATATTCAATCGCACGCTCGACCTTTGACTTTGTGGCCGCATCAGCAATCTCAGAAGGAACAGGAACAGCGCCATCAATACCAAGCGCATCTTCAGGGCTTGTACCCCATGTCACTGTTGGCACAATATCTTCTGCCTTTAGGACAACTTCTTTATCGTAAGTTGCGCCCTCATCAGATGGCAATGTCTTCCACCAAGCGATCGCTTTTTCCATCATCTCACCTTTTGGTGACATGGGACGCTCTGCCAGATAGGCAAAAGTTTTCTCATCAGGGGCAATCATACCCGCGCGCGCACCTGCCTCAATCGCCATGTTACAGACAGTCATACGACCTTCCATGCTAAGAGCCATAATCGCATCACCGGCAAATTCAATCACATGACCTGTACCACCTGCTGTGCCGATTTTGCCAATAATGGCAAGCACAATATCTTTGGCTGTTACAAGCGGGCCAACCTCACCTTGAACCGTAATGCGCATATTCTTCGCAGGCTGTTGGATTAACGTTTGTGTCGCAAGAACATGCTCAACCTCAGAGGTGCCAATACCGAAAGCAAGTGCGCCAAATGCGCCATGTGTTGCGGTATGCGAATCACCACAAACAATTGTCATGCCCGGCTGTGTGAAACCCTGCTCAGGGCCAATCACATGAACGATACCTTGGCGGATATCATCCATCGCAAAATAAGGCACACCAAATTCAGCCGCATTCGCTTCGAGTGTTTCCACCTGAATGCGTGATTCGGCATCAGCGATACCAGCTGATCTATCTGTTGTTGGCACATTATGGTCAGCCACAGCTAATGTACGGCTTGTGTCTTTAACGCCGCGACCTGCGTTGCGCAGACCTTCAAAAGCCTGTGGGCTTGTTACCTCATGAACAAGGTGGCGGTCGATATAAATAAGACAAGACCCATCATCTGATTGATTCACCAGATGAGAGTCCCAGATTTTATCGAAAAGTGTCTTAGGTGAAGACATGAGAAGAAGACCTCCTTAGCTAGTCTGATCCGCGGGGCAGCAGCCTTTGCAAGTATCAGGCCAGAAGCCTTTTAAAAAGTCAAAAGGCCTTCTACATCAAAATTATAAGACTTAAGACGCTGCTGCGTTGCTTGTTCTTGCTTTTTCAGCGATACGAGCCGCTTTACCTGTACGGCCACGCAAATAATATAGCTTTGCACGACGTACACGGCCACGGCGCAGAACTTCAATTTTCTGAACCTGTGGTGAGTGAAGCGGGAAAATACGCTCTACACCTTCGCCGTAAGAAATCTTACGAACTGTGAATGATGAGCTAATGCCCTTATTCTTACGCGCGATGCAAACACCTTCAAATGCCTGTACACGCTCACGGCTGCCTTCGACAACACGGACGCTTACGCGCAATGTATCGCCAGCGCCGAATTCTGGCACAGGACGTTGCTCTAATGATGCCTTTACGGCGTCTTGGCCGATTTGATCTACGATGTTCATCTTACCATCTCCCCTAATTGGGTTTTATTTCGTTGGCTCTTGTGACAGACAGCGCCCTGTTTTGTCAACTTGATTCGCCACTATTTCCACTATTCTTGGCCAAAAAACGTTTCCAGATGTCTGGACGGCGCTCTTTGGTCAACTCTTTTGCTTGATCTTCACGCCAAGCAGCGATTTTTTCATGATGGCCAGACGCCAGTATCTCTGGTGCCGCCATCCCATTCCACACACGCGGTTGCGTGTAATGATTATGTTCTAACAAGCCTGTCTCAAAGCTCTCTTGTAGATGGCCAATTTCTTTGCCCATCACGCCCGGTAGCAACCTTACGATGCTATCAAGCAGTATTTGTGCCGCCAATTCACCGCCAGACAAGATATAATCCCCAACAGAGACTTCCATCAGCTGATGATGGTCAATCACGCGTTGATCAAGACCCTCATAGCGGCCACACACAATCACAACGCCCTCTTCTTGGGCAAGCGCGCGTGCAAGGCTTTGTGTCAGTGGCACACCGCGCGGCGACATATATATGCGTCGCCCTTTGGCACCTGCCACATCCGCTAGGCCAGCTGATACCACGTCAGGCTTTAACACCATGCCATGACCACCACCAAGCGGGGCATCATCTACCGTGCGATGCTTGTCTGTGGCATAGTCTCTGATGTTTTTGACATCCAAAGACCATAAGCCATTTTCAAGCGCGCGCCCAGCAAGAGAGAGACCCAAAGTGGCAGGGAACATATCAGGGAATAATGTCAGGATAGTCGCCTGAAACCCCTCATCATGTTCTGCCCGCATCTGCGCCATATGTTATCCCTCTTCAGGCTTACTATCATCAAGCCATTGCGGTGAGATATCCATCACAAGGCGTTGTGCCTCATCATCAATCTCTGGTGCATAGCTATCAGCAAATGGCACCATCACAGGCTTTTTCCCTGACCTTTTAATCTCTAGGACAGTGCCTGCCCCAAAATCATAAATGCCGATGACAGGCCCGATTTCTTCACCAGCATGTCTGGCAACCACATGATAGCCAACCAAATCTGCATGGTAAAATTCATCATCCTGCAAATCTGGCATAGCCTGTCTTTGTACAAATAACAGCGCGCCACGCAATGATTCTGCTTCATTGCGCGATGTCACCTCTTTGGCCGAGCATAAAACAAAGCCTTTGGCGTGACTATGCGCCTTTATCGAAAGCTGGCGGCCATCTTCGAGCATCAATGCGCCATAAGATGTCAGAGCCATCGGGTCATCACAAAAAGCTTTCACTTTAAATGCACCACGAACACCATGTGCCGAGGCAATGGCTCCTATTTCTATGCGCGTATCAGCCACATGAACCGCCACGTATCAAGACAGCTTTATGAAGAGGCTTCGTCTTCAGCAGGTGCTTCTTCAGCAGCAGCTTCTTCTGCCGGTGCGTCTTCAGCAACAGCTTCCTCAGCAGGTGCTTCTTCAGCAGGAGCGGCAGCAGCTTCTTCTGCAGCAGCAGCTTCAGCGGCAGCGGCTTCGGCAGCTTCAGCCGCTTTTTCGGCTTCAGCAGCTTCTTTTTCAGCGCGCTTTTTACCAGGTGCTGATTTCTTTGGCTGTTCGCGCAAAGTCACGGCTGACATCATTTCAACAGTTGAAAGAAGCTTCTGGACACGCTCAGTTGCCTGTGCGCCTTGACCAAGCCAATAGGCAATACGCTCACCATTCACAACCAAACGCTGTTCATTATCTTTGGCAACCATTGGGTTATAGTGACCCACTTTTTCGACATAACGACCATCTCTTGGGGCAGATGCTTCTGCCACAACGATACGGTAGAAAGGACGCTTTTTCGCGCCACCACGAGCCAATCTAATTTTCAAAGCCATTGTTCAAATTCCCTTCATTGAACGTTTTTTTATTACTTTTTACGCTTCGGTTTTTTGCCAGAGCCACCCCTTGCAGGGCCGCCCATTCCTGGCAATCCACCTAGGCCGGGCAAACCACCCAACCCGCCTTTACCAAACATCTCGCCGCCCATACCAGCGGGCAGGCCAGATGATAATTTCTTCATTGCCTCAGCATCCATTTGCGGCATTTGGCCACCAGCAGCCATACCGCCGCCGCCGCCAAGACCGCCCATCATCGCTTTTAGACCAGCAGCACCTGCTTTTGAGCCCATGCGCTTCATCATCTTTGCCATTTCTTGATATTGTTTCACGACGCGATTCACATCTTGCACAGATGTCCCAGACCCAGCGGCAATACGCTTGCGCCGTGAGGCATTTAGCAAGCCAACAGAGACACGTTCTTTTTTTGTCATGGATAAAATAATCGCCTCTTGGCGCTTTAGCATCGAATCATCCATGCCTGCCGCATTCAGCTGTTTTTGCATTTTGCCAATACCTGGCAACATTCCCAAAATACCGCTAAGGCCACCCATTTTTTGTAATTGGCGCAACTGATTAAGGAAATCATTCATATCGAATTTGCCAGAGGCCATGCGCTTTGCCATGCGCATTGCTTCTTCTTCTTCGATGGCGGCCGCTGCTTTTTCAACAAGCGCAACCACATCACCCATATCAAGGATACGACCAGCTAGCCTGTCTGGCACAAATTCTTCAAGCGCGTCTTGCTTTTCGCCCATACCAACAAATTTGATAGGCATACCTGTCACATGGCGCATAGATAATGCCGCACCACCGCGCGAATCACCATCCATTCGGGTCAGCACAATACCGCTGACGCCAACAGCATCATGGAAGGCTTGTGCGGTATTAACTGCGTCTTGACCTGTTAGCGCATCTGCAACAAGCAACACCTCATGCGGGTTTGTGGCTTGCTTAATAGCGCGCAATTCATCCATCAGATCATCATCAATCGAAAGACGACCGGCTGTATCAAGGATGACAACATCATAGGCTTTTAGCTTTGCCATCTGCAAAGCGCGTTTGGCCAATTCTAACGGGGTCTCTGTATCTGATTCGGGCAGAACGCCAACATCTGCTTGTTCGGCTAGCACGCGCAATTGTTCACGCGCCGCAGGGCGTGTCATATCAAGTGAAGCCACCATAACATTCTTCTTATGGCGGTCTTTTAAGCGCAAAGCGAGCTTACCAGCGGTTGTTGTTTTACCAGAGCCTTGCAGACCTGCCATCAAAATCACAGCAGGCGGCGCCACATCAACAGCCAATGGCGCGGCATCACCACCCAACATCTCAACAAGGCCATCATGAACAATCTTAATGACTTGCTGATCAGGGCGAACCGATTTAATCGAGGCAGCACCAATCGCTTTTTCTTTGATAGAGGCGATAAAATGTTTTGCGACTGGCAAAGAAACATCAGCTTCTAGCAAAGCAAGACGCACTTCACGAAGGGCGGTTTCAACATCCGCTTCGCTCAAAGAGCCTTTCTTTGATAGGCCGTCAAAGACGGACTGAAATTTATCTTTTAACTGGTCAAACATTTACCAATAAACCCTACAAAACCTTATATCTTTCATGGCTATTATTGATTAGCAAAAATCCAACCAAAAACGCGCCCGTGCTCGAAAACTTCAAGGACGGACGGAACCCGCTAGGGTCATATAGACAGAAAAGATTTCCTGATTGTGGCCTATCGATAACCGATAAAGCGTTATTTTGTCAAGCACTGCCTTAAAAAGACAGGCACTTTATTGCGCACTATCAGCTTGTGTCAGCGCGTCACTTTCAATCCCGATAAGCGCGGCCGCATAATCTCTTGCACCAAATGTTTGCAGATCATCAACACCCTCGCCCACACCGACCATATGAACAGGCAAGCCAAACCCATCACCAAGAGCCACAATAACCCCGCCTTTGGCAGAGCCATCAAGCTTGGTAATGATCATGCCTGTCAGGCTAGCTACTTCAGCAAAGGCCTTTGTTTGTGATATGGCATTTTGACCGACCGTCCCATCAAGCACAATGATGCTGTCATGAGGTGCGCTTTCATCAAACTTGCCAATGACGCGGTGAATCTTGGCAAGCTCTTCCATAAGCTCAGCACGATTTTGCAGACGCCCTGCTGTATCAATGATCAAGACATCTGTTCCTGCTTTATGTGCTTGTTCCATCGCACGATATGCCAATGACGCCGCATCAGACCCTGCCTCACCTGTTATCACAGGCGTATCAGTACGAAGACCCCAGCCTTGCAATTGTTCTGTTGCTGCCGCGCGGAACGTATCACCCGCCGCAAGCATGACAGATTTGCCTTCATCTTGGAATTTACGGGCTAATTTCCCACAAGTTGTCGTTTTACCAGACCCATTCACACCCACTAATAAAATCACATGAGGGCGATTATCCGCATCTGCGATAAGCGGCTTTTCAAGCGGTGCTAATTTACGCTCAAGAATTTGCGCAAGAGCCAGGCGCCATTTATCAGCATCTGGCTCACCATCAAATTTCACCTGTCCCAATTCTGTCGCAATCGCAGCCGCAACATGAGGGCCCATATCAGAGGCAATCAACGCCTCTTCTAAATCTTCGAGAGATTCGGCATCAATCTTCTTTGATTTAAACAACCCTGAGAGGCTGTCAGTCATCTTGTTTGATGATTTTTTTAACCCAGCTGTTAATTTTTTAAACCAACTCATGAGGCACCCTTATCATCTGTGTCTTGCGGTTCAACCAACACCATATCCCCATCACGCGCAATCACCTTTACCGCAAGCACTGTCCCAGAGGCATAAAAGACATCACCTGTAATCTTAGCTTTGATAAAATTACGCAAATGTCCCTGATTACCTTTTTCAAAAAGCAGCTCATCTTGACTGCCAACAAGATTATCAAGCGTTTGATGCAATAAGCGTGTGCCAAGCGCCCGTAAGTCACGAGACCGCTGTTTGATAATCCCGCCATCAAGCTGTGGCATCCTCGCAGCAGGCGTGCCTTCGCGCGGGGAAAAACCAAATACATGAAGCAAGGGAATATCACAGGCTTCAATCAGCGCTAGGCTTTGCTGATGCGCGCTTTCATCTTCTGTGGGAAAGCCAGCAATCATATCTGCGCCAAAAATGACATCTGGGCGTCTGCGGCGGGCTTCTTCGACAAAGCGGCGAATATCGCGTGCGAGATGACGGCGCTTCATGCGCTTTAAGATCACATCATCCCCATGTTGCACAGATAAATGCAAATGCGGCATCAAACGCGGCTCCGTGCCAATCGCATCCATCAGCAAATGATCAGGCTCTGCTGGATCAATTGAGGATAGACGAAGACGCGGCAATTGCGGCACGAATTTTAAAATCTGTTGAACCAAATGCCCCAAGCGCGGCGTGCCAGGCAAATCATGACCCCAGCTTGTGATATCAACACCTGTTAGAACCACCTCATTCACACCAGAGGCGACAAGCTTTTCCACCGATTCGATAACAGCCCCAACACCAACTGACCGAGACGGGCCTCTGCCATAGGGGATAATGCAAAAAGTGCATCTATGATCACAGCCTTGCTGAACTTGCAAAAACGCTCTTGTATGATCGTCAAACTCATCAATGAAGTGGCTTGCCGTCTCTCTGATTTCCATCACATCAGAGACATGAACAGGTGCAAGAAGCCCTTGTTCTAAATTGCGCCAATTATCGGCATCTAGCTTGTCATGATTGCCAATCACATAATCAACTTCTGGCAAATCACGCCAGGTATTCGGGTCAATTTGTGCCGCGCATCCTGTAACAATAATCTTGGCATCAGGGCGTTCTCTGCGCCATTTGCGAATAGATTGGCGGGCTTGCTTTTCCGCCTCAGAGGTTACGGCGCACGTGTTAAAGATGATGGCATCATTTAAGCCTGCCTCATGCGCTTTATCGCGCATCACCTCTGATTCCCAAATATTCAAGCGACAGCCAAATGTCTCTATCTGTGGTCTATTCGCACTCATGATATTACGGCCTTTTGGGCATCCATCACAGCTTGCAAAACAGCACCCTCTAACGTGCCTTTATAGCTTGTTGCAACAGGGCCTGCCATTAAGACAGTTCCATCATCTTGCCAGCGAATAAACAGCGTGCCGCCATCAAGGACAATTTGTGTGGCGCGGCTTGCAAGGCCTAAGCGATGCGCTGCAACACCCACAGCACAAGCCCCCGACCCACACGCACTTGTAATGCCGACCCCGCGCTCAAACACGCGCATTCTGATTGTATCTTCTGCCATAATATGGGCAAAGGAGACATTGACCCCTTCTGGAAAAAGCGGGCTTTGTTCAAGCGCACTGCCACGCGTGGCAACATCCACATCATCAGCATCATCAACAAATAGGACAATATGCGGGTTACCCATATTAACAGCCACACCTGTTATATCCTCATGAGGTGCTAGTGAGACCGCAGTTGTATCTGCTTTATCCCGCAATGGGACTTGATCCCATTCAAGATGGGCTTGTCCCATATTCACCTCAATCAAAGGACCTTTTTGCGTGGCATAAAGCATCCCTGCCATGGTCTCAATTGCGCATGATGTCTTGTTTGTTTCTGCCATAATAAGGCTGGCAACGCATCTTGTGCCATTGCCGCAGGCACCTGTTTTACTGCCATCTTGATTACGCATATCAAGATAGATATCACCGCCTGATTGCGCATCGCGCAAAATCATAATTTGATCGCACCCCGCCCCAAGACGCCTATCAGCGAGAAGCTGGGCGGCTGACTTATCAATCTGCAAATCCGCAGGACATGATAAGGCATCATCTGGCTTATTGGCTCTCGCATCAAAGACAAGGAAATCATTGCCAAGGCCGTGCATTTTCAAAAATTCTATCATCATGGCCTTCTTATAGCATAAATCACGAAAAACCCAATGAAGGACAAGGCGTTGTTCTTGCGCTTAGGCCAAACAAATAGAGATAGGCACATGATCTGATGGCTTCTCCCAGCCTCTTGCTGGCTCATATATCTCAGCTTTTGTGACAGTATCTTTGATATCTTGGCTGACGAAAATATGATCAAGACGCCGACCACGATTGCTTGCCTTATAATCACGCGCACGATAAGACCACCAGCTATAAAGCACCTCATCTGGCCCAAAATAACTGCGCATTGCATCATCCCAGCCACCATCTGCGATGAGCTTGAGAAGCTTTTCACGTTCGATATCCGTATGGCTGACAACTTTTTTCAGCTGTTTTGTGGACCACACATCTTCAGCCAGAGGGGCAATATTTAAATCACCTACCATCACAGAAGACTGTGGTTTGTCTTTGGCAAAATAGGCTGTGACCTCATCAACGAAATCAAGCTTATGCCCAAATTTCGGATTTTCATCTCTGTCAGGAATACCACCACCTGCTGGAATATAAAAATTATGAATCCGAATCCCATTGGCAACAGCGCTAATATGGCGGCAATCATCTTTGCCAGCCCATTGTTTAAATTGCACATCTTCGAGGGGAATACGCGATAAAATCGCTACCCCATTATAGGATTTCTCACCGCGATAGGCCTGATGTTCATAGCCCATCTCAGCAATCGCTTCTTGGGGAAAATGGATATCTTGTGCCTTGGTTTCTTGCAGACAGATCACATCTGGCTGAACCGCCTTTATCATATCCTCAACAAGGCCAATACGAAGGCGTACAGAATTAATGTTCCAGCTTGTGATTTTCATCCAACAGACTCATTTCATTTATGTGATTAGTAAAAGCAGGTTAATTATAAGAGGGCACAGCGAATAGAAAATTATTAAAATCTTCGCCAAAGACAGGGTTTTGCAAAGTCACCTTTGTTGTAACCCCCACAGCATCTTCAATAATCCAACGCCGTAAGGCAAAAGGTGTTTCACTAAATTCCAAAGTCAATGACCCTGCCGCCTCGCCTGTCTCTTGGATAATTTTCACAACTGCGACACCATTTTCTTGTGATGTGGTTGTTTGAAATTTCGGGCTACGCAATTGAATATCTTCGCGCAACATTGGGGCAAATGGGGTTGAGCCAATGGGAAAGCTGTTGACTTGTTCTTTCGCGCCCTCATCAACATGGAGCCACCCGCCAGAGACCACCAAAGCCAATTTGCCATCACCATCATATTGCAAGCGCATTTGCTTTGGGCGACGCAAATAGAGTGTGCCAGTGGCTGAGCTGCCATCAGAAGAGATTTGGATGAATTGCGCCCGCATCGTTGTGATTTTTTCAAACCACCTCTCTGCCTTGGCAATCACATCTTGTGATGTTTGCGCATAAGCAGGCATGGCCAACATAAAGGCACAAATGCTCGCCAAAATGATCGACGTTAGGGTGGCGTTCAGTCTTCTAATCATTGTGAATCAGAACCTCTCTTTTGCCGGCATGGTTCGCTTTGCTGATAATACCAGCTGATTCCATCTCTTCGATGATGGTGGCCGCGCGGTTATAGCCAATTTTCAGATGACGTTGCACAAAACTTGTTGAGGCACGCTGTTCTCTTACGACCAATGAGACAGCTTGATCATATAGTGATTCGCCACTTGGCGCGCCAGCATTTGTCCCATCCGCCATACCCTCTTGATCTTCGGGCTCTGCTGTGACCCTATCATCATATTCAGGTTCACCTTGCGCGCGCAGGAAGTTTGCCACTTTTTCAACTTCTTGATCTTCCATGAACGGGCCATGAACACGTTTAATACGCCCGCCCCCTTCCATGAATAGCATATCACCGCGACCCAATAATTGCTCAGCCCCTTGTTCCCCTAGAATTGTGCGGCTATCGATTTTTGATGTCACTTGGAACGAGATTCTGGTTGGGAAGTTTGCTTTAATTGTCCCTGTAATCACATCAACAGATGGGCGCTGTGTTGCCATGATAACGTGAATACCTGCGGCACGCGCCATTTGCGCCAATCGCTGAACGGCAGCTTCAATATCTTTGCCAGCCACAAGCATCAAATCAGCAACCTCATCAATGATGACGACGATGAATGGCAATGGTGTCAGGTCAAGGGCTTGTTCTTCAAAGGTAGGCTTTCCTGTTTCTGCATCAAAGCCTGTCTGCACACGGCGCATTAAGACCTCACCGGATTTACGGGCTTCAGCCAATCTTTGATTATAACCTGTGATATTTCGCACGCCTAATTTCGACATATTGAAATAACGATTTTCCATCTCGCGCACTGCCCATTTCAGGCTGGTCACAGCCTTTGCAGGGTCTGTCACAACTGGCGAAAGCAAATGCGGAATGCCATCATAAACAGACAATTCTAGCATTTTTGGATCAATCATAATCAGACGGCACGTCTCTGGCGTATGGCGATATAACAGCGATAAAATCATCGCATTAATGCCAACTGACTTACCCGAACCTGTGGTGCCTGCCACAAGCAAATGAGGCATCTTGGCAAGGTCTGTGACAACGGGCCCGCCGGCAATATCCTTGCCCAAACAAATAGGCAAAGCATCCGCATTATTGACCCAAGCACTATGGTCGAGGATATCACGAAGCAACACCGTCTCGCGCAAATCATTTGGCATCTCAATACCGATGACATTCTGACCAGGCACCACCGCAACACGCACAGATAAAGCTGACATAGACCGCGCAATATCATCAGCCAATGCAATCACACGCTGAGACTTTGTCCCTGCCGCAGGGTTCAAACCATAACGTGTGACAACAGGCCCGTAAGCCACATCTTTGATCTCACCATTCACGCCGAAATCACCTAATACACTCTCAAGCATACGGGCATTATCTTGCAACACGGCATCACCCGGACCATCAGAGGCCTTGGTTGGTGGTTTTAATAAATTATGATTTGGCAATTGGAAGCCTGATTGTGATTCAAAATCAAAGGCGGCTTGTTTGGTTTGCGCTTTTGTTTTCTTTTTCCCTGCACTGGCACTTGGCTTTTGTACTGGCTGTGCTGATGCTGTTTCAGCACCTGGGACAAGCACAGGTTCTTTGCGCTCTGTTTTTGCCAATTTTGCCTTTTCTTTTGCCGCTTTCTTTTCTTCAGCGGCTTGTCTTTTTGCTAATTTCTTAGCCTCTTTTTTGGCTTCTTTTTCAGCCAATTTTTGTGCCTTTGCATCATGAATGCCATCGGCCGCATTGTTCATAATTTCTGCTGTCTGCGGCGCCTCTTCACCCTGCTTTGCTGCGCCAGGTTTGCGCCTCATAAGGGCAAAAGGTGCTGTGATTGGCCATAAAACTATCTTGAGAACAAATTTCGCAACACCCCATTCGCGGCGTGTCAGGCCAGCTGTCCAAATCGTCAAAGGAAGGCCAATCACCGCAAAAAATAATGCGGTCACCAATTGCACAGAAATAGTGATTGGCATGATGTCCGATAGGGCAAAATTATGCATGATCGCCATGCCAGCTTGATTAAGCTGAAACCCAAAAATAGCGGAAAAAGACAGCTGATAAAAAGCCCCTAGGCCAACCATAAAAGCTGATAAAAACGCAAGCCCCAAAGGCAGTAATGGCATCCGCCAATACCATGCACGCAACCCACTATGGCTGAGATAGCGATAAGACCAGCTTGCCAAAGCCACAGGGAAAAGAAATGCGATAAACCCAAAGGCTTGAAATAGGATATCAGCGACCAATGCCCCTTGTGCGCCAAGAAGGTTCGTGGCCACCCTATCAGTTGCCACATTCAAAGACGGGTCAGCATCAGAGGCTGTTGCTAGCGCAACCATCAAGGCAGCTGCAGCTGCGAGGAAAAATAACCCCAATAATTCCGATAGACGATTAAGCAAAAACCGCTTTACGGCCCCTGACATAACAGGCTTTGATGTCTCAGACTGACTCATAATCTTAGATTATCTCTCATCTTCATATAATTTTGCAAGCCGTATCATGGCCTGCTCTATGATGTCATGATCATGCACCAACGCCACGCGCACAAAGCCTTTACCAGGATTTCCCTCTGCTGTTTCCACCGCCATAAATCGCCCCGGCATAAGACGCAATGCTTGTGTCTCAAAAGCGCGTTTGGCAAAGGCGATATCATCACGAACAGGCAGCCACAGGAAAAAACCGCCCCTTGCACCTGTCTGTGGCAAATAACGTTCTGCGATTTTAAATGAGGTCTCATAATGGCGTCTTATGGCCTCTGCATGCGATGCGTCACGATATAAGGCACCTGATGCCCGCAATAAGGGGGTTGGTAGTAACGCCGCACCATTTGAGACAAGCTTTTTATATAAAGAGATAACCGTCTCATCACCTGCCAAAAACCCGCCACGAAGCCCTGCCGCATTTGAGCGTTTTGACAAAGAATTTAAGACAATCAGATTATCAAGCCCTTGGCCTAATTCAGCTGCCACTTCAAGCGCACTGACAGGCGGCTCACCACGCCAAATATCGGCATAGCATTCATCAGATAGCAGCAGAAAATTATGATCTCTTGCCAATTGCAACAACCGCTTCAAATAGGCGCTCGGCGCAAAGCGGCCATGCGGATTGGTGGGCGAGCAGATATAAAAGAGGCTGGTGCGTGCCCATGTGGCCTCATCAATCTTGTCTAAATCTGGCAAATAATCTGTTTGGCTTGTGGCGTTCAACATGATGATATCACCGCCAGCGCCCAATGCACCTGCGCGCCATGCGTGATAAAAGGGATTTGGCAATAAGGCCGCCGCATTTGGCTTTGCGCCTTTGACCATATGGCCAAGCAAATGGAGTGGCTCTCTTGTGCCAACCACTGGGACAATATTGCGGTCTGGGTCAATCATCTGTTGTGTTTTATCCCCATAGCGATAACCGATATAATGATGCACATCACCACGATAAGCCGCATCACCATCTGCCTTTGGATAGCTGTGCCAGTGATCGCTATGAGCTGCGATTGTATCACGTAATAAGGGCGGGGCAGGCATTTGTGGCTCGCCAATTGTCAAATTAATGACATCCATGCCCGATGCAGGGCTGACATCTTTTAGTGTCGCGCGTAACTGCAAGAACATATTATCATCGAAAATCGCAAAATCAGGGTTTAGCAGAGACATAAAAGCGCCCATTCACAAAGGATTTAGTACTTACAAAAGAATCTATCGAAAAACGCCAACAATCGCAATATAATGGCACAGATAAGTAAAGCCGATAGCCATCCCTTTCAACAAGGCTTACACTCACCATAAGAGTTTGACGAAAAAGAGGCAATGAGACGCTATGAGAGCTGTATTTTTTGACAGAGATAACACGCTCACAATTGATGAAGGCTATTGTTATAAGGTTTCGGATTTTGCTTGGATGAAAGGGGCTGAGGCGGCATTGGCACGCTTGCACGCGGCACAGATTCCTGTCTTTATTGTCACCAATCAAGGCGGCATTGCGCGCGGGCTGTTTGGTGAAGATGATATGATACGTTTTCATGATCATCTATGTGACAAAGCACAAGAAGCAGGCGGGCATATTACTGATATTGCGTTTTGCCCCCATCATCCGCAAAGCCCTGATGAGACAATGCGCTCTTGTGCTTGCCGGAAACCAGAGGCAGGTTTGTTTTTTGCGCTTGCGGCAAAATGGGATATCGACCTTGCCAATAGCGTCATGATAGGTGATAGAGATAGCGATGTGATAGCTGGTAAGCGTGCTGGCTGTCATGCCTATTTAAGCGACAAAAACAGCGTATTAGATGATCTTGTCAAACAGATTATTGAGACGCATTTCACCACCACGCCATCAGCAAAAGTTTAAAGGGCTGTTATGAAATCGGAGTCTGATGTTTTAGCAAAGACAGATATCGCTATAATCGGTGGTGGCCTGACAGGTAAGATGATGGCGCTAACCTTGTCACATAGCGGCTATGCGTGCCTGCTTATTGCGCC
>WTHV01000172.1:15091-21524 GCA_011525265.1 Alphaproteobacteria bacterium
GCAAAGATGCTGAAAGCCCTTGGCCTATTTGATAGATTATCTGATGATTTAGCGCCCATACATCATATTGATGTCGCGATAGGTGCGCAGAAACCCTATCATTCAGACTGGCTGTTAAAATGGTCTTCACAGCCAGAGCCTATGGCCTTTGTTGTTGAAAATCACCGCCTTGATAAGGCGCTTGATGACGCCCTTTTAGCACAAGGTGATAAGGTACGATTTTGCGATGATCTAGTCTCATCTTATGAAGATGATAACGTATCAGGCGTGATTGTAACAGAATCTGGCAAAAAGGTTTCAGCAACCTGCCTCATAGCCTGTGATGGTGCCAATAGCCCGATGCGCAAATTAGCCGGGCTAACACCAAAAATAGAAGAAACAGGTCAGCGCGCGATCATCGCAAATTTAACAAGCGAAATCGCACATAATGACACCGCCTATCAGCGCTTTTTATCAACAGGGCCTCTTGCGCTGATGCCGTTAAAAGGCAATGGCCTGTCTCTTGTCTGGTCAACAAGCCTATCAGAGGCTGATGCGTTGCTATCACAAGATGATGACACATTCTCTGAGGCTGTCACAAATGCCTTTGGGGATGAGCTTGGCAAGTTAACGCTAAACGGCCATAGAGCCTCATTCCCGCTTCGTCCCCAATTTATGCGGCGCATGGGCAAGGGTCGTGTGATTTTGGCAGGGGATGCCGCCCATGCGATTCACCCGCTTGCTGGTATGGGGTATAATTTGGCGCTAGCAGATGCGGCAATATTGCTGGATTTGTTCCAAGGCGCCCATGCAAAAGGGCTGTCTTGTGATCATCCCTCACTTCTATCGGCTTATCATAAGCGCCGCCTGCCAGAGGTTTTGGCACTTAGCACAATGACAAGCCAGTTAAACCGCCTTTTATCCAAGGAGCAAAATGCCCTTGCCCAATTAGTGGCAATCTCGATGAGTATCATTGATAAAACACCGCTAAAGCGCGCATTTCGTGATGTGGCTATGGGAGGCAAATTATCGTCTGCCCCGTTATTAAAAGGCAAGCTTACCCGTTAAAGGCCTAGATGGTCGCCGTTTTTGCCGCCTCATGATAGGCCGCCATCAGCGCATCTTGTCGCTTGCCATAATCATAAAAGAGTGACCATGAATAAATGCCTGTATCATGGCCATCATCAAATATCAGGCGCACCGCATAATTGCCAACAGGCTCAATCGCTGTAATGGTGATATCTTTTTTCCCCAAGATGATTTTCTTTTGATCAGCACCATGCCCTTGCACTTCGGCTGATGGGGATTCAACACGCAATAACTCTGCTGATAAGACTGCCTCAAAACCATCATGAAATAAGATGGTTAAGCGTGATTTATCTGCTGATAGGCGCACAGATTTTACCGCCGGTTGCTTCATGCTCTCACTCATTATCTTATCTTTTCCGGATTATGCCCTAGATCGCGGTCAGCAATATCCACCGCCTCTTCAATCAGCAAGATAGGAACGCTAGAGCGTATCGGAAAGGCTTTTTTGATTTGCAGAGAGACGAGCTGTTGGTTTTTGGCATCATAGACAAGCGGGCCTTTGGTTATTGGACAGACCAAATTATCCAGAAGAGCACGTGCTGTTTTTTGTGTTTTATCACGCAACGCTTACTCCTCTAATGCTTATGATGGTGGCGTTAATGTGCGCGGTTTGGCCTATCATCGGACGGCTCATTATCTTGGCTGGCACTCTTATGACCTAGCACAGCCATTTCAAGCATCGCAATCAAAAGCTGTGTGCGGTTGGCAAGATTTGCACTTTCAAGAAGCGCTTGTTTTTCAGACGCCCCAAAAGGACAAATCATCGATAAGGTTGTCACAAGCCGCTCATCTTCACATTCATCAATATGCGACCAATCAGCTGAGAATCCTTTAACATCAAAATAATTGCGCAAAATAGACAATAAATTATCACGCTCAATCATCGTCTCATCAGGTACAAGATCTTGTGCAAATTCACTAAAATCAACCTGCCCTATAAGATAGCCTGCATCATCAAGCTTATGGTCATGGCAGGTAAAGCGTGCCGCCCCTGAAAGAGATATAATAAAGCGGCCATCATCTGATTCTGAAAATTCTGAAATGCGACCTGCACAACCAATATCATAATAGCCAGACCCATCAGCGCGGGGCTGTATCATGCCGATCATACGATGGCCACTTGCCATAGCATCTTGAACCATAGCCAAATAACGCGGCTCAAAAATATTTAAAGGCAGGCTTCCCCCTGGTAACAGCAATGCACCAGATAGGGGAAATAGCGGTATTGCGTTTGGCAATTCCTCAAATAATGGCTCAAAAGGTCCTCTGGACATGAAAGACTTTCCTACTTCACATTAGCCGCCATTGGGACAATAGCAGGCATAAAATTTTCTTCTCTTAAGCGATATAGATCACTTTTTAAGAAAACAAATAGGATGATAATTTCCGTCGTGCCTTTGTGACTAGCGGGTCAGCGATGCCGATTGCTTCAAAAAACTCAAGCAATTGCGTTTTCGCAGCGCCATCATTATGGGCGCTATCGCGGCGGATGGATTCTAATAATTGCGCCATTGCTTCTTCTTTTTGCCCAGCGGCAAAATAGGCCATCGCCAAATCAAAGCGCGCATCAAGGTTCGCTTCATCTGCTGCCACTGCCGCTTCAAGTGGCCCAAGGTCCCCTGCCGCCTCGCCTGTTTTACCAGCTAATTCCACAGCCGCTTGTGCTTCACGCATAAAGGGCTTGGCAAGTTGCTCTTCTTCAAGAGCCTCAATAATCTCTTTGGCATTATCCAAATCACCAAGCACAACCATGGCCTTTACCAAACCTGCCAATGCTTCAAGTGATTCTGGCACTTGTGCCATTGCCTGTTGGAAGGCGGCCATTGCCCCTTCGCCATCATTCTGCGATAAAGCGGCCTCACCTGCCTCTAGCAAGGGGGTGATATCAGGCGCACCAGGTGCCATCGCCGCCAATTTTGTCACAAATTCTTTAATCACAGAGCCTGGTTGTGCACCAGCAAACCCGTCAACTGGCTGACCTTCAACAAAGGCATAGACGGTTGGCACTGATTGGACACGAAGCTGGGCTGCGATTTCTTGATTATCATCAATATTCACACGCACCATACGCACCTTGTCATTCTTTGAGACCTCATCTTCCAAAATAGGGCCAAGCTGTTTGCAAGGGCCACACCATGGCGCCCAGAATTGCACAATGACAGGGATAGATTTAGACCCCTCTACCACCTCTTCGATAAAATTTTGCATTGTTACATCAATGATAGGATGGCCATTTTGGGCATTATCTTGGGTCATGAATGTCGGAGTGTTATCTTGTGGGAAATCCATTTGCTTGCCTTATTGGTTTTATCGTTAATCAGATATCTAGAATGATTGGTGTAATTGAAAAGGCGTTAAGAAACCGCAAAAGATCACTGCCAGACATCCCAATTGTGCGGTCATTGACCAGCGGATGCATATAAACCTGTTTTGCCTCAAGAATAACACGGTCAAGGCCAAGGGTCACATTATGCTCAGCGCCTGTCATCATAGCCAAGGGTGTCACAGCCCCGGGGCGCACACCCAAATTTTCAAGCAAGCGTTCCTCAGAGCCAAATGAAATACGGCTAGCACCAAGCGCATCTGCTAATAATTTCAAATCCACCTCTTTATCTTCTTGAATAACCGCAAGAAAATTGCGCTTTTTCTTATCACGCAAATACAGGTTTTTAATATGACAGCCGCCCTCAGCCTCACTCAATAGCTCATCGCGAAAATCTTTGGAATCAGCCACCGTGCGCAAAGGCGGGTGCGAATAGGATTGATAGGCTATTGCCAGTGATTCAATCTTGGCAATCAGCTTATCGGGATGTAGTGGCAAACTATCTTGGTAAGCAGATGACGCATCCATATCTGTCTATCCTTTATGAGACCAAAAGCATTAAAGTTGCGTGCGGCAGTGGCACGCCTCCCAAGTCTCTTAAAACAAATTTCCCGAAAAACAAAGTACCAAAAGCCCTTACCTATCTTCTATGCAAAAGGGGTAGTTTTGTTACAAAAAGCAACGATTGACCGTGTTTAAACACCGCCCTATAGCATTAAACCATGACTAGCGTGACCCTATAGTGATGGGTCGTTTCAAAAAGGTTCAGGGTTAAATGGCAAAAATTGCACTTGTAGGATGCGGTATGTGGGGACGCAATATCGCACGCAATCTTAGCAGACTTGATGCGCTTGCCACCGTTTGTGACAGTGATAGTGAGCGTGCCTCAAATTTTGCCGCGCAATTTGATAGCTCTGCCAAAAGCTTTGATGAGGTTCTTGCTAGCCATGATATTAATGGTGTCATGCTCGCAACCAATGCCAGCACCCATAAAGCATTAGCCATTGCCGCTCTTGAAGCTGGTAAGGATGTCTATATCGAAAAGCCGATGGCACTCACCTTATCAGATGCTCAAGCTATAGAAGATGCTGCCACAAAAAATGGCCGTCATGTCATGATAGGCCATCTTATCAGATATCACCCCGGCTTTATCACCTTGCTTGATCAAATTAAATCTGGTGCGATTGGCAAGGTAAAACATATCCAAGCCAACCGCCTTGCCATGGGACGCATTCGTAATACAGAATCTGTGTTATTTGATCTGTGCCCTCATGATTTATCTCTTATTCTTGCCATTACAGGCCATGCACCTGTGCGCGTCTTGTGTCATGGTGTAAGCCATATTACGCCCCATGTGGTTGATATCCTTTCAACTGGCCTTAGCTTTGAGAATGGCGTGTCTGCCGCTATGCAGACCTCTTGGATGTCACCATATAAAGAGCATCGTTTGACTGTGACAGGTGACACAGGCTCGTTGGTGTTTGATGATACCAAGCCATGGAATGAAAAGCTTGTGCTCTATCAAGATAGTATCACGCAATCAGGCACCTTATTTGTGATTGAACGGGCGAGCCCTTTGCTTCTGCCAATTCCAGAATCAGAGCCGCTGAAAGATGAAGTTCAAGCCTTTATCACGCTTTGCGATGACGGCATTATCCCGCCAACAAACGCAAATGAGGGTGTATTGGTACAACGCGTCCTCGAAGAGATGCAATCACAATTGGTGGAGTTAAACGACTAATATGCTTCCTTTTATTGATCTAAAAGCCCAACAGAAATTATTGCGCGATGATATTGAAGCACGCCTTCAGGCGGTTCTTGATCATGGCGCCTATATTATGGGCCCTGAAGTCAAAGAGCTTGAAGCAGAGCTTAGCAAATGGGCACAAGCAAAGCATGTGATTAGCTGTTCATCTGGCACAGATGCGTTAATTCTTGCGCTTTTGGGTAAAAAATTGCGCCCTGGCCAAGGGGTGATTTGCCCCTCTTTCACCTTTGCCGCAACAGCTGAATCGCTTGCTGTCCTTGGTGCGTCACCTGTATTTGCTGATGTTGATCCAAATAGTTTTAATCTTGATGCGCGCAATTTATCTGCCGCCCTGCAAGCAGGTATTGATTCAGGGCTAGATGTTGTTGGCATTATGCCTGTAGGGCTGTTTGGTATGCCTGCGGATATGACCGCTATTGGTGATTTCGCCCGCAAACATGGCCTATGGGTGATTGATGATGCCGCCCAATCCTTTGGGGCGCGTTTACATGATACACCTGTTGGTAATCTTGCCGATGTGACCTGCACAAGCTTCTTCCCTGCCAAGCCGCTTGGCTGTTACGGTGATGGCGGCGCGCTCTTTACCAATGATGATGAGGTTGCAGAGATTGCGATTTCCTGCCGTGTTCATGGCATGGGAAAAACCAAATATCACAATGACCGCATTGGTATGACAGCACGTCTTGATACCATGCAGGCAGCAGTTTTATTATCAAAACTTAGCATCTTTAAAGATGAGCTTGCCGCACGTCAAAAAGTAGCAGACCAGTATGAGAGCCTTTTATCACAGAGCGTCGCAACACCGCGCCTTAATGATGGGGCAAGCTCAGCATGGGCGCAATATACCATCAAATTGCCGCAAAATTGCGATAGGCAGAAGATTCAAGATCATCTAAGCGCCAAAGGGGTGCCAACAATGATCTACTACCCTATCCCGATGCATAAACAAGCCCCCTATCAGCGCTATCCAGTGGCAAATGGTGCGTTGGCCATTACTGACAGCCTTTGTGATATTGTACTTGCCTTGCCAATGCATCCCTATCTTGCTGAAGAGCAGGTAGAACATGTGGCTCGCACCTTAAAAGAGGCCCTATAAAACCCCTTTGAAATAACAGGTTAATGGTGGTGGCATTTTTTGCTAAAAGACCAGCTTAAAAGACTTGCAACGGTAAAAAGCTTGGATTATAAGATGGACACGTTTTTGGTTAAGCGGGCGTAGCTCAGTGGTAGAGCACAACCTTGCCAAGGTTGGGGTCGAGGGTTCGAATCCCTTC
>WTHV01000109.1 GCA_011525265.1 Alphaproteobacteria bacterium
TAATAATGTGCTTGGCTATCATATTGATGTGCGAGCCAATTATGCCGAAAAATTAATGAATGATGAGGTCTTTATTCATCGTCAGACAACTGCCCAAACGGTGCGCTTTACCACAACAAAGCTGGCCGAATTAGAGCGTGATATCTCATCAGCCGCTGATAGGGCCTTGGCATTAGAGGGTGAGATTTTTCAAGACCTGATAGCGCAAATTATGACAGCCGCAGATGATATCATCCTCTCAGGGCAGTCTCTTGCCGCTCTTGATGTGGCTCTTGGTACAGCCAAGCTTGCACATGACCATCATTATTGCCGCCCTACACTTTATGATGATACGCGCTTTGAAATTGCCAAAGGTCGCCATCCGGTGGTTGAGCGTGCGCTGAGTGCTGAGACACCGTTTATGCCGAATGATTGTGCGATGGCAGAGGCAGAATCCTTATGGCTTTTAACAGGGCCAAATATGGCAGGTAAATCAACATTTCTGCGCCAAAATGCACTTATCGCTATTTTGGCACAGGCGGGTCTTTATGTGCCAGCAGAGGCGGCACATATTGGGATGATTGATAAATGTTTCTCACGTGTTGGTGCCTCAGATGATTTGGCGCGCGGTCAATCCACCTTTATGGTTGAGATGGTTGAAACAGCGACCATCTTGCATCAAGCTACGCAAAAATCACTTGTGATATTGGATGAGATTGGCAGAGGCACAGCCACCTTTGATGGTCTTGCCATTGCGCATGCGTGCCTTGAATATTTGCATGATCATAATCAATGCCGCACCTTATTTGCCACGCATTATCATGAGCTTATCGCACTAGAGGATAAATTGGCACGCCTCTACCCTTGCTCTATGCTTGTCAAAGAATGGGACGGTGATATCGTCTTTTTGCATCAAGTTGGTGCAGGGGCGGCAAGTCGCTCCTATGGGGTTCATGTGGCGAAATTGGCAGGCCTGCCTGCAAGTGTTGTGGGACGTGCCACAGATATTTTGGCGGTGCTTGAACATAAAGAGACGCACAACCCAACAGCTGAGAGCCCAAGGTCACCTGCCGCACGCCTTGAAAGCTTGCCTTTATTTGATATTGCCCAGCCCGCACAAACAAGCCCGGCAGAACCACATCGCGTGGTGCGCGAGCTTGCTAATCTGTCAGTTGATGATCTATCCCCGCGTGATGCGCTAGACACGCTTTATGCTCTATCTGCTCTTCTTAAGGATGATGGTGATGGATGATAAGAACGAGTTCCCTCTGCCAATAGACAACCTATCAGGCAAGGATGATACAGGGGGGGTTGCCAGTATGTGGCGCGCCTGGTTAAACCCTTATGAGGCCGCAGTTGCACGAGGCGCGGTCGCGTTTGATGATGCGGCTTTGGTAAAAGACCTAGACGCATTACCTGCGAAGAAGAACCCACAAAAATTCCGCCAAGATGCGCTTATTCGCTTGAAGTCAGCGCTTAGCGAGATGCGCGAAAACCTGTCATTAGACCTTGAGCGAACACAAGATGGTGCGCGCTATGTTGGCGCCCATGCGCTGTCAATGGACAGGCTTATTCAAATCATCTGCGGACAAGTGGCAAAACCCCTTTATCGCTCCACTGGAAAAAGCAAATCAGCTGACGATATAAAATCAGATGCTGGCGGGCGTTTTGCGGTTATCGCAACAGGGGGCTATGGCAGAGGTGAGATGGCACCCTTTAGTGATGTTGATTTGCTTTTTGTGCAGGAAAAAGCCAGTGATGAGGCAAGCGCGGCTGATATTGAAATTATTTTGTATTTGCTATGGGATCTGGGGTTGAAAATCGGTCATGCCACAAGGTCTATTCGCCAAAATATTGGCGCCTCGCGCAATGATTTAACGATTATGACAAGCCTGCTTGAGACGCGGTTTATTTGCGGTGATGAGGCTTTAGCGACACAATTTGATGAAGCGGTTAGCGCTGCTATTGCACGTCGTAACCCGCTAGAATTTGTCACAGATAAATTAAAAGAGCGTGATGAGCGCCACAAACAACATGGCGCAACAAGATATGTGGTTGAACCGCAGATTAAGGAAGGCAAGGGTGGTCTGCGCGATTTGCACACCTTATTTTGGATTGCCAAATTTGCGTATCGTTCAGCTGATATTATGGCGATTTTTGAGCGTGGGATTATTCGTGTTTCTGAAGCACGTTCCTTTGCTGCCTCACAGCGGTTTTTATGGACAGCACGGTGCTTTTTGCATCTGCGTTCAGGGCGCGGTGATGATATGCTTGCCTTTGATGCACAGGTGGATATTGCGCCAAAAATGGGATTTGTCTCAAAGGGCGGGATGCGTGATGTCGAACGCTTTATGAAACGCTATTACCTCGCGGTTCGTCATGTGGGGAATTTGACACGTATCTTTTGTGCTGCGATTGAAGATGAGTTTGATTCAAAAGCCAGCCGTAGCCTATCGCGTCTTTTCCAAGATGGTGTTGCGCGTTTTAGTCTTGCGATAGCGCCATTTATCCTCAAAAATGGTCGCCTTCATTTGCCATCTGATTTGATGTTTCACCAAGCACCATTGCGCTTGATACAGATTTTTTGGTTTGCCCAAAAATATGCGCTAGATATTCATCCCGATAGTTTCAAACGCCTAACCAGAGGGACAAATCGCCTCTCTCATGCTGATCTATGGCAACCGCAATTTCATGAAGTGTTTCTTGATATATTAGGCCATGAGGCAAGCGCTGAGCGTGTTTTGCGCTTGATGAATGAATCAGGCTTTTTATCAAAATATATGCCAGATTTTGGACGCATTGTCGGCATGATGCAATTTGACATGTATCATAGCTATACGGTGGATGAACATACCCTTAAAGCTGTGGGAATCATGAATGCAATTGAACAAGGTGAGGTGCGTGATGAAGCGCCACTTGCTTGTGAGCTATTCCCAAAAATCAGCTCTCGAAGAGCGCTATATGTGGCGATTTTACTGCATGATATTGCCAAAGGCAGAGGCGGTGATCACTCCATCCTTGGCGCTGAGGTGGCAGAGACCTTATGTCCTGAATTGGGCATTGAGGAAGAGGAAACAGAAACGGTTATCTGGCTTATTCGTAATCATCTTTTGATGAGTAAAATTGCCTTTCGCTATGATTTGCATGACCCCAAAACAATCATGGATTTTGTCCAAGACGTGCAATCCCCTGAACGCTTAAAGCTGTTATTGATTTTAACAGTGGCTGATATCAGAGCTGTTGGCCCTGATATTTGGAATGGGTGGAAGGCAAGTTTGATGCGTGATTTGTACCGCAGGGCAGAGGCTGTTATCGGTGGCGCGGGGCCTGCTGAGGTTGCCAATAATGCGGCAGGTGAGGCGCTGTATTTGGTCTCTGAGAGATTGCGTGAGGATGCTAGATGGGATGAGGCGCGAATCACGGCCTATCAATCACAATTCTACCCCTCTTATTGGACAAGTTTTTCAACAGACCGTTTGGTTAAACAAGCGCATTTGGTCGATGGGTTTTCTTTTGAAGACAACCCGCTTGGGATCAGTTTTGAAGATGATGTGAAAAATAACACAACCATCATGACAGTCATTGCCCAAGACCATCCTGGTCTATTCTCACGTATTGCTGGTGCTGTTGCTTTATCTCATTTAACCATCGTGAATGCCCGTATTAATACGCGTAAAGATGGGGCGATTTTAGATAGTTTCCGCCTGCAAGATAGTGACCGCCAAGCCATTAGCGATCCCAAAATATTGGCGCGCCTCCATGATCGCATTGCGCAAGCTTTGGGTGGTGAGATGAATTTGCATATTGCGCTAGAGAAACGATGGAACAGCCAGCCAGCACGTTTGCGTGCGCTATCTGTGCCACCACGTGTTATTGTTACCAACAAGCGCTCGAAATCGCATACAGTGATTGAGGTAAATGGTCGTGACAGGCCGGGCTTGCTCTATCAGGTGACCTATCATATTGCACAAATGGGGCTTCAGATTCACTCAGCCTCTGTGTCAACCTATGGTGAAAAGGCGGTTGATGTCTTTTATGTAAGAGATATTTTTGGACTGCAGGTGCGCTCTGATGCGATGGTAGAAAAAATTCACACCACTCTGATAGGCTTGCTAGCAGGAAGTGATGAGGCCTGATGGCAAAATCAAAGGAAATTTTAAAACATGGCTCTGCCGAACAATTGCGCAAAGATGAAGATTTTGATCGCAATTTTCGCCAAATAGGCGGCTTAACCGCCCTATCGCGACTATTGGGTTTTGTGCGAGATATTTGCCTTGCCCAATTTATCGGTGCAGGTGCGGCGGCTGATGCGTTTTTGGTCGCTTTTAAACTGCCAAACCTCTTTCGCAGACTTACAGCAGATGGGGCGATGACAAATGCCTTTTTGCCTGTCTTTGCTTCAGTGCGCCAAACACAAGGCAGAGATGCGGCATTAATATTGGCTGTTGAAGTGCAGACGATGCTTTTTTTGGTGTTAAGCGCTATCGTCATTTTAGGCGAAATTTTCATGCCATCAGTGATAGCGGCTTTGGCACCTGGTTTTGTGAATAATGTGTCCTTATATGAAGCGACAATTGATTTAGCTCGTATCACATTGCCTTATTTGCCGATGGTATCATTGGTGGCATTATGGGCGGCTGTAACAAACGCGCATAACCGGTTTTTTGGCGGTGCCGCAGCCCCTGTTATTTTGAATATTTGTCTGATTGGCGGGGCATTACTCATCCCTGTGATAGCCACGATAACGCCGTCTGAGACCATCTCTATTTTCACGCTTGTTATGCCACTTTGTATTGCTGTGCTAATCGCTGGAACAGCGCAAATGATGTTAATGCAGCGTATGTTGGCCAAGATTGATGCCCAATTACCTTATGCACGTTTTACCCTATCTGATAATTCCAAGAAAATGTGGCGTTCTTTTGTACCTGCGGCGCTTGGGGCAGGGGGGCTGCAGGTCAATTTATTGATTGATATGGTGCTTGCCTCCCTTATTCAGGTAGGTGCTATCTCATGGCTGTATTATGCGGATAGAATTGTACAATTACCTCTTGGTATTATTGGTATTGCCCTTGGCACAGCCCTATTGCCGCAATTATCAAAGCTGGAATCTGAAAAAGATAAAACAGAGGTGGCAAATCGTATTGGTCATTCTCTTCAAATAGCAGGGTTTTTTGCCATCCCGGCCTCTGTTGCAATCATCATTGCTTGTGAGCCGATTATCGCAGGATTATTTGGCTATGGTGCCTTTACCGCCTCTGATAGCATGATGGCCGCCGCAGCGTTATCTGCCTATGGGGTTGGCTTGATTGCCTTTGTGGTAAATAAGGTATTTCAGCCTGCCTTTTTTGCCTCTAATCGTGGCGGGCTTGTGCTGAAGATATCTTTATTATCTGTGGCAATTAACATCACAGGCTCTCTTCTGCTGATGTCTTATTTGGGTCATGTGGGTTTGGCTTTGGCAACGACCATCGCCTCTTGGGCTGGGGTGATAATTATGGGTGTCTTGCTTGTCAAAGAAGGGCGGTTGCGCCTTTCAGAATTGCGCAAATTACATCCCATCATTTTGGCCTCATTGATTATGGGTGCTGTGATTTATGCATTGCATCATGTCGCGCAAATCTATTTGGCTGATATGATAGCGGCACAGCTTGTGATGATGAGCCTGATTATCATCTCTGGCTTGGCAAGTTATTTTGCAGTCTCTCATTGGCTTGGTACCATACCGCCTTTCTTGTTTCGCAAGTTGCAAGGCGCACGAAAAACTTGATTTTTGGGGCAAAAACGGTCAAGTCTCCCTCATAGGTTTTTGCTGCCTCATAAGGTGATCTGTGATGATACATTTATCAGTGAGACGGCATGTAAAAATTGTTACGCGTAAAAATGCATAAGGCGAGTGGTTAAATGAGTGAAAAATTAGGACGAATTTTCTCTGGTGTACAGCCAACAGGTAATTTGCATCTTGGTAATTATCTTGGCGCTATTCGCAATTGGGTGGCCTATCAAAAATCATATGAATCGATTTTTTGCGTGGTTGATTTGCATGCCATCACTGTCCCGCAAGACCCCGCCGCTTTGCGTCAATCAACAAGAGAGGTTGCGGCTAGTCTGATTGCCTCTGGCATTGATATTGAAGAATCGATTTTATTTAATCAAAGCCAAGTTACTTGCCATGCAGAATTATCTTGGATTTTTAATTGTGTGGCACGTCTTGGCTGGTTAAACCGCATGACTCAATTTAAAGAAAAAGCAGGAAAGAATCGCGAAAATGCGACGGTGGGCCTTTATGGCTACCCTGTTTTGATGGCCGCAGATATTTTGGCCTATCGGGCGACTTTGGTGCCTGTGGGCGAGGATCAAAAACAGCACCTTGAATTAACAAGAGATATCGCAACCGCCTTTAATTCTATGTTTGATGTTGATTGTTTTCCTTTGCCAGAACCAAAGATTGAAACAACAGCCGCGCGTGTGATGTCTTTGCGCGATGGCACCGCAAAGATGAGTAA
>WTHV01000124.1 GCA_011525265.1 Alphaproteobacteria bacterium
CGGTATTATGGATTTAACCATTCATGACCATCTGGCGATTGGTAATGGGATTATTACTGTGGAAAATGGCGACCAAGCATGGGCGCGTGCTAATAAAAGCGATAAAGATAAGGGCGGTGATGCCGCACGGGCGGCCATTGCGATGGCAGGCTTGAAAACTGCGTTAACAGCAGGCGCATAGATATGGCACAAGATGACACATTAAAGCCTGTTCCTGTTCGCAAAAGAACTGCCGCACGTCTTGGTGCTATTCAGGTGAATTATGAAGTGGGCATGACCGAAAAGTCACTAACAGATGCCATGGCACAGTTTCTTTCACATTATGCCGCAGATATTGCTTCTGAAATGCAGGTCAAAAAGATTGATGAGGGGCATTTTACCGAATTATCAGCATTGATGGCTGATAAGAAATCTGACATTGACAGCCTTATTGCTGAACGCCTTGATGACGGGTGGAGCCTAGAGCGTCTTGCACGTCATGAGCTCTCTGCCCTTCGTGCAGCTGTGTGTGAGTTAAAATATATGCCACATATTCCTGCAAAGGCCGTGATCTCAGAATATGCAAGCCTAACAGATGCCTATCAAGGTGATGTCAAATTTGTGAATGCCATCACAGACAGAATTGCCCGCGTGCTGCGCGTTCAGGAGATGTCATAGGCTGTTTTTCGCTATGCGCGATACGCTATTGGGCGTTGCGGCGGCGGATATTGGCGAAAATCTGTTCCAAGACCCCAAATTCAGCACCAGGTGTTGGTGTCTTTGAGCTAAGCTTAGCAATTTCAAGGCCAGTGGCTTCATCAGTGACAATGATATCTTGAAGCACTTCAGATTCATCAAACACGAATGTGAAAAGCTCTCTTGATACGGTCTGTTTTCGCCCGCCTGCGGGAAGAACCATATTTTGCGCTACATAATAGATTTTACCCGAATTGAAAGCGCCTTCAAAACTTGGCTTGCCAAGGGTAAATAGAATATCTGATTTGGTTGTCTCGCCTACAATGATATCTTCAAGCTCGTAAGCATCAATGACATGACCATGGGAAGACAAGCGCTCACCACAAGCAGAAAGCAATAAAAGAAGAGCTGATATGCCAGCAAATAATGTTGTCTTCAGATGATTATGGTTTTTTGTCATTTTTTTACAGCGCCAATCAAGAGTTGTCGTTATAATTGCCGTCAAAAGGTTTAAGCGTCAATCCTATTTGCGCTAGCCTATCATGATTTAGGAAATTTATATGTCTAAAGTCGGTTTTTTTGGATTATTGAAACAAATTTTTGCGAATAAGCAGCTTGCCCCACTACCGGCGACGAAGGCAGAAGAGCTGTATCATCATATTCTGCAAGCCTCTCGTGCTGTGCCGCTTTATCGTGATTATGGGGTCGAAGATAGCATTGATGGCCGCTTTGATGCGCTCTGCTTGATGCAAGCGCTGGTGATGCGCCGTCTTAGCAGGCAATCAGAGCCGCTTGCCCAATTAAGCCAAGAGTTATTTGATGCGATGTTTGCTGATATGGATTTGACACTCCGCGAAATGGGCGTCGGCGATATGGGTGTTGGCAAACGTGTGAAATTTATGTCAGAGGCCTATATGGGTCGCTTATCTGCCTATGATAAGGCACTCAAAGCCTATGAGGCAGGTGAGGGCGCAGAGGCGCTAGAACAAGCGCTTCATCGTAATCTTTATCGTGAGGGCGCGGTTGCAGGTGACGCATCGCTGATGGCACAGCAGGTGATAGTAATTGCCCAACGCCTCACAGCTTGTGATGATGCCTCTTTCCTAGATGCTGCACTGCCTGACATGGTGCTACGTTGTGATGATATCAGCTAGGCTCATATAAGGCGGTTTATGATGACACAGATGTTAATAGATGCACTTGACCCATTAACCATTGTGGCAGGGCGCGGCGTGTCTTTTGAAGGGACGCTTGATGAAGATAGCCGCACTGAAATAGCCAACCGCTTTGGCTTTCAGGAAGTCAATCAGGTGCATTATGACCTCACGGTTAAGTTAATCTCAAAACAATGTTGGGAGTTGCGCGGCACGATCAAAGCAAAGCTGATACAAAGCTGTGTTGTGACATCTGTGCCTGTAAAAGACGTATTTGAGGCCAAAATCAAAGAGCGATTTGTGGCTAATTTAGAAGAAAATGACGAAATTGATGTGCAAGATTCGTCTGTCGAGCCGCTTGTGGATGGGCATATTGCATTAAGAGAGGCGGTGTTCCAATTCATCGCTGTAAGTGCAAACCCTTACCCACGTGTAAAGGACGCCCCAGAAATACAGGAATTCGGGCCGAAAATTGAAAAAGAGAATCCCTTTTCAAAGTTAAGACAATTGAAAAAGTGATCACTTCGCTATATTGTGAGGCCGAAAGTATGTTAGGAGATTGCCAGTGAGCACTACGCGCTTGGCTCTTGATGCGATGGGGGGGGATAATGCCCCAGCGATTGTTATCAAGGGGGCTGATGTTGCGAAAGCGAAAAACCCCGACCTTGAATTTGTTTTTGTTGGGGATAGCGAACGTATCAAGCCCTATCTTAGCCGTTCTATCCATCTGAAAAATGCGACCATCATTCATGCTGACGAAAAGGTTGAGTCAGATGAAAATGTATCGCAGGCTGTGCGTAAAGGCAAAGAGACCTCTATGTGGAAAGCCATAGCAGAGGTAAAGGCTGGCACTTGTGATGCCGTTGTCTCTGCTGGTAATACAGGGGCGTTGATGGCAATATCAAAATTGCAATTGCGCCCGATGGACGGGGTAAAACGTCCTGCTATCGCAACGTTTTTGCCAACAGCAAAGCGACAGGTCTGTATGTTGGATTTGGGCGCAAATATTGAGTGTGATACAGAAAATCTTGTCCAATTTGCCATTATGGGCGCTGCCTTTAGCCGATCAATCCTTGACGTAAAAGACCCGTCTATTGGTCTTTTAAATGTTGGTGAGGAAGATCAAAAAGGACATGAATATTTGCGCGATGCGGCAGATATATTGGCAAACCCAGAATTCGGCATGAATTACCAAGGCTTTGTTGAAGGTACCGATATCACCAAAGGTGAGATGGATGTTGTGGTAACAGACGGCTTTACAGGAAATGTGGCCTTAAAAACAGCTGAGGGCACAGCCATGCTTATCACAGATTTGCTGAAAACAGCCTTTAAGGAATCAGTGCTGACAAAAATTGCCTATCTTTTGGCGCGTGCGGCGATGAAACGTATGCGCAGCCGCCTTGATCCCCGTGTTCATAATGGCGCGGTCTTTTTAGGCTTGAATGGTATTGCTGTGAAATCGCATGGTGGGACAGATGAAATTGGTTATGCTAACGCGATTAAGGTCGCAGCAGATCTTGTAGAGCATGGGTTTATGCCAGATGTTCAAAATGCCTTGCGTCGTTTTGCATCTGTATCTGAGACACAGCTTGTATCAAAAGAGGAAGCATAATGGCCTCTCGTATCCTAATGACAGGCGTTGGCGCTTATTTGCCTGAAAATATCGTCACCAATGATGATTTGACCAAATGGGTTGATACATCTGATGAGTGGATTAAACAGCGCACAGGCATTGAACAACGTCATATGGTGGCAGAGGGGGAGTTGACCTCTGATTTGGCCTATCATGCCGCCATGCAAGCTTTGGATAATGCCAAGCTGTCCTCTGCGGATATTGATATTATTGTGGTTGCCACCACAACGCCTGATGATACATTTCCCTCAACAGCCACCAAGGTGCAAAAAAAGCTTGGCGCTTCATCTGCTTTTGCTTTTGATGTGCAGGCTGTTTGTGCCGGATTTGTCTATGCGCTCACAGTCGCTGAATCATTGCTTATTGCCCAAAAGGGTAGCCGCGCTCTTGTGATAGGCGCTGAATCCTTCACCAAATTGCTTGATTGGGAAGATCGCACCACTTGTGTTCTATTTGGTGATGGGGCAGGGGCTGTTATCCTAGAAAAAACAGAAGCCCCACATGAGTATGGCATTCTTGCAAGCGCACTTCATTCAGATGGCACATTGCGAGATATTTTATATGTTGATGGCGGCCCATCTGCCACAGGTGATGTAGGTCATGTGCGTATGGAAGGCCAAGATGTCTTTCGTCATGCTGTTGAAAAGCTATCATCAGTGATGGATGAAGTGCTTGTCCAAGCTGATATTCCAGCAGGTGATGTTGACTGGCTAGTGCCGCATCAAGCCAATATACGTATCATTAATGGTATGCAACGCAAGCTTGGTCTACCGGCAGATAGGGTTGTGCGCACGGTTCACAAACACGCAAACACCTCTGCGGCTTCTATCCCGCTAGCGCTATCTGAGGCGGTGCATGATGGGCGTATAAAAGCCGGTGATTTATTGGCATTAGAAGCTATCGGCGGTGGTATGGCATGGGGCGCATCACTTGTGCGTTATGGCAAGCCGCAATCGTAAGGCGCTTTCTGTTCCAAAAAATGACAGATTTGTAAAAGAGATCGCTTGGCATTGACATTAGCTATCGCCTTGTTATGATTTAACTTATGAGTAAGACTTTAACGCGCCAAGATATCGCTAATGCGGTTCATAATCAATTGGGACTGTCTCGCAATGAGTCAGCCGATCTGGTTGAATCCGTATTAGAGGAATTGTCCTTTTGTTTTGAGAAAGGTGAGCAGGTCAAAATCTCATCTTTTGGCACATTTTCAGTATCTCAAAAAACAGCGCGTATTGGCCGTAATCCAAAAAGTGGAGAGGAAGCGGTTATCACACCGCGCCGTGTACTCTCATTTCGGCCGTCGAGCCAAATGCGGGAACGCGTAAACAACCTATCTTAAGGTTCGCATTATGTCCGATAAAGCAGAATGGGCCTATCGCACAATTTCTGAAGTGTCCGATGAATTGGATGTGCCACCGCATGTCTTGCGCTTTTGGGAAACAAAATTCACCCAATTAAAACCAATGAAACGTTCTGGTTCACGCCGTTATTATAAGGCAAGTGACCTTGAGCTATTGGTACGGATAAGAGATTTGCTCTATCGTGATGGCTTTACTATCAAAGGTGCGCAAAAAGCGTTGCGCGAGAAAAAGCCCGTGACAGAGCAACCAACTCAGACCTCTCATCAAGAGGCACCAGATACCGCTATTATGCACGAAAATGGCACTGCACCAACTGCCTCAGCCATAGCTGGTAATGCGCGTAAAGCATTGGCTATCCTAGAGCGGCTTGATGCGCGCATAGAGGCGTTGTTAAGCGCAAAATAGACGCGCAAATTTCAAGGCATCATGCCTTGGCAATTTCTATTACGAACATTATACTATCACCCAAGTCGGAGCGTAGCGCAGCCTGGTAGCGCACTACACTGGGGGTGTAGGGGCCGTGGGTTCAAATCCCGCCGCTCCGACCAATTTTTCTCATAAAAAGTGAATGAAAGCATAGGGTTGTGGAAACTCTACGGATGACCTATTTAATGAGTGCGGTTCGCCATCTGCCCGAATAAAGGCGGATGTGAAAAGGGAAGAATTTGACGATTTCCTCAAGCAATAAAATTGTCAGGACATGAAAAGCAGAGAGGTCAAAATAGAAAATGGCGAGCGCTATGAGCGGCAGTCTGAATAGCCATTGCGACAACAAAAATAAATTCATCACATAGATAGTATCGCCACTTGCGCGCAAGGTATTGCCGCAAATTGCATTTGTGCTTCTGATAAAAGGCAAGAGTATCAAAATAGGTACAAAATTCACCAAGATAGATGTCGTCTCATCACTGAGGCTGCTGTAGATATAAGGCGAGCTGATGCATAAAATCGTGTATAGGCAGGCCACTATTGATGCTGCAAAAAAGACACCACGCCATGCTTTGCTTAAAAAGCGTGTGAGTGTCTCAGGAGAGGCACGTTGCCCCAATAATTGCGCAATAATGATGCCTGTTGCTTGCGACCATTGCATGGCGATTGTGCCAGCCACCATAATCCATGGCATGACGATGGTCATAGCCGCAAATTCATTCAAAGTCATCTTTGCATACATCAATTCGGCAACTCTGCTAGAAAAGGTAGCGCTCATAAATGTCATGGCGATTGGCAGAGAAAATAGAAATTGCTGTAAGGTTGTAAGGCTAAAATTAAAACCAGGGGCGAACGTGATTTCCAATAGCGGTAAGTTTAACCGATACAGCATCGCAATAAGGAAAGCCAACTGCACCACAACGCCAAGCACAGAGCCCATAGCCGCGCCAACAACCCCAAAAGTGGGCATGCCAAAGTAACTATGAATCAGAATAATGCTGGTGATGATATTCACTGGCACTGCTAAACAATAGCTAAAGAGGGGCATTTTGGTTTGACCACAGCCATTAAAATAGCTGGAAAGACATTGGCAAATTGATTCTCCTAAGATGAAGAAGAAAAAGACTGACAAATAATTCAGCGCATAACTTGTAATGAGGGGGTCAGGAGAGAGTATCTCAAGAACAGGGGCGTCGATCGCTATGATGAAGCCGATAAGC
>WTHV01000176.1 GCA_011525265.1 Alphaproteobacteria bacterium
ATGCCAGAGGCATATCGCCAAAATTGCGCATCGATCATGAAGAGCAAACCATGGCGGTCTATCCCGCCCCCCTAGCCCCTCATCCCTACCCCTATCCTTTCCCGATGGATAGAGAGGCTGGCATTGAGGCTTATAAGGATATGATATCTGCTGAGAGCTATCAGCAACGAAAAGAGGCCGGTGATACAAGCATTTATCACAGATATACCAATGATATGACACAAAAGCAGGGCACGGCCTCACAACCGCCTGTGCTTGCTGTTACACTTGCTAAGACTGAAAAACTCACAGCCAACATCACAAAATATGAATTACGCGCAAGTGATGGTACAGCACTACCAGCATGGCAAGCGGGCGCACATATTGATGTTGTTGTCGCCCCTGAATATCTGCGCGCCTATTCGCTATGTAGTAATCCCGCAGATCAGGATAAATATGAAATAGCTGTGTTAAATGAGACAAATGGCAGAGGCGGCTCTGCTCTTTTGCACCGCATCTTCACCCAAGGGCGCAAGCTGTTTATCTCGCCGCCTATCAACCATTTCCCCCTAGAGGAGACGGCAGACCATACGATATTGTTAGGTGGTGGCATTGGGGTGACGCCTATGATTGGATTTGCCCACCGCCTACATGATCTTGGGCGGTCATTTGAGCTTCATTATTCGGTCAAAACAAGAGACGATGTTGCCTTTGCACAAGAGTGGCAAGCCTATCCTTTTGCCAAAAATGTGCATATTCATGTCTCAGATGAAGGCAGTAGGCTCGATGCAGATAGCCTATTCACAGCGCAAAAACCAACAGCCGAAAATCATACTACCCATATCTATATTTGTGGGCCAGATGCTTATATGAACGCTTTGAATGACTCTGCTCTTCAAGCCGGTTTTGCAGATGAACAAATCCATATTGAATATTTCACCATCCCAGAACAGCCTGATTATGTAAATCACCCCTTCAAGCTGAAGGTGGTAAAAGACGATAAGCTGATTGATGTTGCCGAAGATGAGACAGCGGCAGATGCGCTTATTAAAAATGGCTATGCGGTCGATATTAAATGTGCTGATGGCTTATGCGGTGTCTGCCAATGTGGCTTTCTCTCAGGAGAGATTGAGCATCGCGATTATGTGCTATCTAAGAAAATGCGTGAAAGCCAATTGATCTTATGCCAGTCAAGAGCCGCTGAAAAAGATGCGGTGATTGAAATAGACTTATAGGGGGTGAGGCAAACGGCCTCGCTCACCTCTTTTTCGCCATTTGTGCTGCACGCATTTTCGCGGCAAGTTTTGAACGATCTTGCGGTATAGCCCCGCCAAATTCCTCTGATAAACCCATATCAGCAATTCTATCTTGATAATGGGCAATGGCGCTCGACATATCATTTGATAGGCCTAACTCTTGCAATGTTTTTGCAACCTCACGCATTTCTGCGGCACGCCGCCTGCCATGGTTGGCCGCACGCTCCATCACATAATCTGCCAAGGCAGGCATATCTGCTATGCCAAGCGTTTGCCCTGCCGAGCGCAAGATACGCTCATCCAAACCAAGACCTTGGGATGCTGTCACAGATTCTGATATCAAACATTCCATCCCTTTTATCAAGATAGAGCGCAACATCTTTACCACACTTGCATCCCCCACGCTCTCACCCTCCCATGAATAAGAAAAAGCCAAAGAGGATAAAATCGGTGCCGCCTGTGCCTCGCATTTGCCAGCGATCAATAAAGGCGTCTTATGCCCGCGCGGATGAATTGGTGCCATAATAGCCATATCACAATAGGAAGCACCAGATGAGGCAAGATAAGATGCCGCCTCTTTCTTTGTCCCAGGTGAGACACTATTCCCATCAAAGAAGATATGCCTGTCCTCTAGATGAGGGGCAATCATTTGCGCGGCCGCTACGGCTTGATCAGCTGTGACAAGTGATAAGATGATATCGCTATTTTGTGCCAAAGCCTGTGGCGTTTTTGCCTGATGGACAAGCTTTTCATGCCCGGCAAATAGCTGGGCATGATCTGGCGCATTATCATAAGCAAAAAGTGCCACTTCTGGATTTTGCTCATGCATCGAGGCAGCAATAGCTTGGCCTGCCTCACCATAGCCAAGCAAGCCGATTGTAATAGCCTTATCTGTTCCTAGCTGCTTAATAGCCATAGGCGCTTAATCGTGGGAAAACAGCTTTTGCATTGCCAGAGAAAATCATTTCTTTTTGGCGTGCATCCAACACATCATTCGCATCAATATAGCGTTTGGTATCATCATAATAATGACCCGTACGTGGGTCGATCCCGCGCACGGCGCCAATCATCTCAGAGGCAAAAAGAATATTCTTTGTTGGGATAACATCAAGCAGCATATCAATCCCATCTTGATGATAAACGCATGTATCAAAATAGATATTATTCAGCACACGCTCATCCAAATCACCAAGCCCTTTATCTTGGGCGATGCCACGGAATCTACCCCAATGATATGGCACAGCGCCCCCGCCATGGGGAATGATAATACGCAATTCTGGAAAATCTTTGAACACATTTGAGAACATCAAATGGACAAAGGCGGTTGTATCAGCACCAAGATAATAGCTTGAAGTTGTATCAAGAGAGCTATGACACGCACCAGAGACATGAATCATAGCAGGCACATCTAATTCAACCATTTTCTCATAAAATGGATACCAATAGCGGTCACCAAGACGCGCATCTTTCCAAAAGCCCCCTGACGGGTCAGGGTTTAGGTTGCAACCAATAAAGCCCATTTGATTGACACAGCGCTCTAACTCAGCAACTGAGGTTTCAATCCCTGTTTCAGGTGATTGCGGCAATTGACAGACAGGCACAAAATTTTTCGGGAATAAATCACAAACGCGCTTAATCAGATCATTCTGCTGCTCTGTCCATGCTTGTGAGGTTGAGGCATTGCCAACATGATGACCCATCCAGCTTGCCCGCGGTGAGAAAATTGTAACATCTGTTCCGCGATCTTGCTGCAACTTTAGCTGATTGCTTTCAATGCTCTGTTTAATCTCATCATCAGAGACGGTAATCGTGCCCTTTTCAAAAATATGATTAGGGTTTGTTTTCAACATCTCTTTCTGCGCATTACGATAGGTCTCAACCGCAGGGGGTGTTGTGGTATAATGGCCGTGACAATCAATGATCATTTATTGCCTCCTGTGCAATCAATGCCGTTAAATACCCCAAGGTCTGATAACTCATCCACATAAGAGAAGCCTTCTTCCTCTAGGCGCGGTCTCATATTATAAATATCTAAGCCAAGCTCACCATTGGCAAGACGCACACGCTTTGCCTCTTCATTATCTGTACGCGCCACAGCCTTGGCCAATACATCATCAGCATCGCGGCGTGCGACAACACAAACGCCATCATCATCTGCCACAATGACATCACCGGGCATCACGACAACACCAGCACAGACAACAGGCACATTGACAGCACCAAGCGTATTTTTCACTGTGCCTTTTGATGAGATAGCCTTTGACCATACAGGGAAGTTCATATCCGTTAAGTCGGCAATATCTCTGACACCTGCATCAATGATAAGACCTTTGATGCCGCGCGCCTGACATGAGGTTGCAAGCAAATCACCAAAAAACCCATCCGTATTCTCAGAGGTCATCGCCACCACTAAAATATCACCTGGCTGACATAGCTCAATAGCCACATGCAACATCCAATTATCACCTGGTTGCGCAAGGATAGTCACCGCCGTTCCGCCAATGCGTGCGCCAGAGTAAATTGGGCGCATATAGGGCTTCATAATCCCTGTACGTCCTTGTGCTTCATGCACAGTTGAGGCGCCCTGCTTTCCAAGGCTGACAGCAATTGTGCTATCGGCTCTTGTAATATTTCTGACGGCAACATGTTTCATAACCTCTCACTCCTGCTAGCAATTAAAAGCCATAAAGGCGGGCTGGATTATCAACCAAAATCTTTTTCTGCAATGCTTCATTGCGCGCCAAAAGCGGCACAAGGTCAAGCAAATCGCCATCATTCGGCATATGTTTTTTGATATTGGGATGCGGCCAATCTGTGCCCCACAAAATGCGATCTGGACAGATTTCAACCAATTCTTGCGCATAAGGTACAGCGTCATAGAAAGGAGGCCCTGCCACTGAAATACGTTCCGAACCACAGATTTTCACCCACCAATTATCTCGTTGGACAAACTGCTTTAGGATGTGAAAGGCTTTTTGATGCACACCCCCATTGGTTGGCACACGTCCCATATGATCGACAATAATATCCATATCAAATTTCAAAAAGAAATCTTCAAAGGCGATAATATCTTCGGCATTCACATGAATAACAAGATGCCAGCCGAGCGGCTTAACGCGCTCTAGGACACGTTCCATCATCGCAAGGTCAGGCGTGCCACCTAAATGAGATACAAAGTTAAAGCGCACCCCCCTGACACCACCAGCGTCAAGATCAGCAAAATCCTCATCTGAAAAACTATCATTAGCAATGCACACGCCGCGATAGGCATCAGGACGTGTCGCAATCGCATCAAGCATTGCCCGATTATCAGGGCCATGACAGCTTGCTTGCACAATAACCGCACGTTCAATCCCAAGCTTATCATGCAATTTGGCAAGATCATGCTTAGACCCATCAGGCGGATGATAGGTTGAGGTGGGATGATAAGGAAATTCCTCATGCGGGCCAAAAACATGGCAATGGGCATCACACGCCCCCACAGGTGCTGTAAAAGATGGTTTTTTTGTATGGGGGTCTGGCGGCATACAGCTTTTCTTGCCAGTTACGGGGTGAATTGTATCAGTCATCTTTTTGCCTCTCATCAAAGCTGTGCTGCAATATAGGCTTCGCCCTTAGCAATCAGGCGTGCGGTGCGCAGTAAGCCTGATTGTACAATCTCATCATTTTCAAATGTTAATTGAACATCAAAGGTGCCACTTGGATGCTCTATGCAAAGCTGTTTGATAGCACCATCTGGTATCGTTGCAAGTTCCGCCACCGCACTATCTGGCAAGCAAGCCGCAGATGCGGCTGTCACAGCGCCAAGTACCCCAATCGCTTTATGGCATTGTTTGGGAATAAAGGTTCTTGTGCTAAATGCGCCGCCATTTTTGGCAGGAGAGCAGAGGCACATTTTCGGAACAGCCTTATCAGTAACATCACCAAGATTCATCATAAGCCCTGCCTGAAGGCGAATAGATTCTAAGCGGCTTTTTAAATCTTCATTGGCGTTAAGCACCTCAGGGCTTTCATCACCTGTTAAGGCAAAATCTTGCGCACGCAACATCACCACAGGCATACCATTATCAATACAAGTCACAGGCACATCATCAATCACATCATGCGCATTACCTGTCGGTAGCATCGCCCCACATAGCGCGCCTGCAAGCCCCTCATAGGTGCAGATGACAGGCGCCGAACATCCCTTTACACCATCAATAGACGCATCCCCCTCATAAACAGGCAAACCATCTTTAATCGGAAAATCCAAATGGCATAATTTACCAGAATTCTCCATATAGACGGTGATTTTTGCATGATCACCCGTGCGTTGAACAAGCCCTGTTTCAAGGGCAAAAGCACCAACACCAGCCAGAATATTGCCGCAATTTGGCGTATCATCTAGGCGATCTTCGCCAATGATGGCTTGCACAAACAGATAATCAATATCAACGCCCGCCCGCTCAGATGGGCGAATAATCGCAATCTTGGAGCTGAGAGGATCACCCCCGCCAAGCCCATCAATTTGCCGCGCATCACCATATGCGCCCATTAGCCCCTTTAACACAGCATCGCGCTTTTCGCCTTTTTCAGGCAAGTCCGCCTCATGCAGATAAATGCCTTTAGAGCTGCCGCCACGGATTTGCAGGAAGGGGATTGCGCGCTGATTTGTCATGATGTCATCGATTGCTCAATCTTGTCCATCACTGCCATAGCCGCAAGACATTGCTGTAGGGAGGCATTCGGCTCTCTGCCATCTTGAATTGCGCTGATAAATTCGCGGTTAATCAGCTCAATGCCGTTCATAGAGACTGCAACTTGCGAGACATCGATTGGCTCATCCTTGCCGTTAAACAAATCATCATAGCGCGCAATGTAGGTGCCAGTCTCACAAATATAGCGGAAGAAGGTACCAAGCGGCCCATCATTATTAAAGGATAATGAGAGGGTACAAATCTTACCTGTTGGGGTTTTCATGATGATTGACATATCCATGGCAATACCAAGCTCAGGGTGCTTTGGCCCTTGGACGGCATGGACTTCGCTTATCTCTTCACCTGTCTGATACATAAACAGATCAATCGTATGGCAGGCATGATGCCACAAAAGATGATCTGTCCAAGAGCGCGGCTCGCCTTTGGCATTCATATTTGTGCGACGGAAAAAATAAGTCTGCACATCCATTTGCTGAATAGACGTATCACCTGCTGCAATCAAATTATGTACATATTGGTGCGAGGGATTAAAGCGA
>WTHV01000179.1:0-3191 GCA_011525265.1 Alphaproteobacteria bacterium
ATGCGTGGGATGATGATATGCCGTCCTATGAAGCGCAGACAGGCTATTTCGAGGCTGGCGGTTATGATTATCTTAGTGCCGCAGAGCGTAAAAAGCTTGAATGGGTTCGGACAATGCGTAACCAGCTTGTGCATTATGAAGGGCCAATCGAAGGTATGCTTGGCGGGGGAAAAGATGATGGCACATTGGCGCAGATGGCAGATAAAGCCGTATCTGCTTTGCTGATTGTGCTAGATAATGAATAATTTTATGATGCTTTTCGTGCCATTTGGCCATTTGTGCCGAAATGAGCTGAAAAACAATCTTTAATCGCCATATCCAATTCTGCCTGTGCGATATCATGGACAAGCTCAGCCAAGCTTGTGGTGCCAGCATCTGTCACACCGCAAGGGATAATCGTCTCAAATGCCTGCAAATTGGGGGCAAGATTAATGGCGAAGCCATGTGCGCTGACCCATTTTGAGACACGTACACCAAGGGCCGCTATTTTATCAAACTCGCCTAATTCGCCACTGCCTGTGCGCCTAACCCATACACCTGGCAAGCCATCACGGCGTTCGCCTTTTATGGCAAAACAGTCCAGAATATCGATGATCCAAGCTTCAAGGCAATGCACATAAAGCCGCACATCTTGGCTACGCTTATTCAAGTCTAGCATAGGATAGACGATGCGCATCCCCTCATCATGATAGGTCCATTGTCCACCTCTGCCAGTCTCAACAAACGGGATATCTGTCATGCCGATAATATCAGATGCCTCAGCTGAGGTGCCGCCGGTATAAACAGCCTCATGGGACAGCACCCACACAGCCTCATCAGCTTCACCTTTTTGCATAGCCTGAACATGGGCGCTCATAGCAGAAATGGTCGGCTCATAGGCAAGCGGTTTATCAAAAATCTGCCAGTCTGGCATATCATACCCTTCATCACGTCTTAATGAGCCTATCATATCATGCCCCCTTAGAGCGTGAAGCTGTTTTTGTCATCATCTGCCATCAAATTGTGAAAAACACCTGCTGATAGGCGACAAAAGCTTGAAATTTTATGTGTAGTTGGTAGGGTTTTTGTCTGTAAATTGACACGAAGTAGGAGCTTTGACGTGGCAAATCTTACCTTAAGAAATATCAAGAAATCCTATGGGAAAATTGATGTCATTCATGGCATTGATCTAGATATTGAGTCTGGCGAATTTATCGTATTTGTTGGCCCGTCCGGGTGCGGTAAATCAACATTGCTTCGGATGATTGCGGGCTTAGAAGAAATCACAGATGGCAGCTTGATGATTGGTGATGAGGTGGTAAATGATGTCGTGCCAGCAGAGCGCGGTGTGGCCATGGTTTTCCAATCTTATGCGCTATATCCTCATATGACAGTCTTTGATAATATGGCCTTTGGTCTGCGCCAAGCCAAAGTCAAACAAGATGAGATTGAAAGCCGTGTGAAAGCAGCAGCTCAATCTTTGCAGATCACAGATTATCTTGATCGCTTGCCAAAGCATCTATCAGGTGGTCAGCGCCAGCGTGTTGCCATTGGTCGTGCGATTGTACGTGATCCGTTGGTCTTTTTGTTTGATGAGCCTCTATCAAACCTTGATGCTGCACTGCGTGTGCAGACACGCATCGAGATTGCCAATTTGCACGCTGATCTTGATGCCACGATGATTTATGTAACGCATGACCAAGTTGAAGCTATGACCTTGGCCGACAAAATTGTCGTTCTAAATGCGGGCCGCATTGAGCAAGTTGGTAGCCCGCTAACCCTTTATAATCAGCCAGATAATTTGTTTGTGGCGGAATTTATCGGCAGCCCGAAGATGAACATCCTAGATGTCACCGTTGAAAAAGGCGCCATTAAGCTTGGTGATATGACAGTTGGCAAAGCGCCTAAAGGGGCAGAGGTTACAAAATTTGGCATCCGCCCAGAGCATATGTCTGTGACAACAAAAGCAAAGGCAAAGCTTTCTGGTACAGTGCGCCATACTGAGCATTTGGGCGAATATGCTCTTGGCTATCTAACGCTTGATAATGGGGTCGAATTTACGGCTAAGCTCGAAGATAGTGAGAGATTATCGACAGGCGATATCATTCACTTAACATTTGATGATGCGCGTACACATATGTTTGACCAAAATGGTGTTGTTATAAGATAGGGCCGCATATGACCAGTCACATTCAGCCAAGCACAGGCGTTTGTTATTATCCAGAACATTGGCCAAAATCGCTCTGGGAAGCAGATGCCAAAGCGATGGTTGAGGCTGGTATGTCATGGGTACGTATTGCTGAATTTTCATGGATTTTGATGGAGCCTGAAGACGGGGTCTATGATTTCTCATGGCTTGATGATGCGGTCGAGATATTAGGCCGCGCCGGTCTTAAAATTGTGATGTGTACGCCAACAGCAACACCGCCAAAATGGTTGGTGGATAAAATGCCAGATATGCTAGCTGTGGCAGAAGATGGCACGGTGCGTGGCTATGGCTCACGCCGCCATTATTCATTTTCACATCAAGGCTTTTTTGAAGAAAGCAAGCGCATTTCTGAAATTGTTGCAAAGCGTTATGGCGCTAATCCTTATGTGCAAGCTTGGCAGACTGACAATGAATATGGCTGTCATGATACTGCCATTTCATGGTGCCAATCAGCTGCGCACAGGTTTCGTCTTTGGCTAGCAGAACGCTATAAGACCATCGAAGCTTTGAATGACGCATGGGGCACCGTATTTTGGTCAATGGCCTATCGCCATTTTGATGAAATTGAATTGCCCAATCTGACTGTGACAGAGGCAAACCCGATACATCAGCTTGATTTCAGACGCTTTTCCTCAGATGAGGTGGCACGCTTTGATAAAGCGCAATGTGATATTATTCGCCGCCATTCACCGGGGCGCCCAATATCGCATAATTTCATGGGGGATTTTAACCAATTTGACGCCCGTAAAGTGGCAAAGAATCTCGATATTGCAACATGGGATAGCTATCCTTTGGGGTTCTTGCAAAATATGCAAAAAGTCGCCCGCAAGGATGAAATATTAGAAAAAGATTGCTTGCGTGTTGGGGATCCTGACTTCCAAGCATTCCATCATGACCTGTTTCGTTCGATGGCACGATTATGGATTATGGAACAACAGCCCGGCCCTGTAAATTGGGCGGCATTTAATCCTATCCCCTTAAAAGGTGCGGTGCGCCTATGGTC
>WTHV01000179.1:3291-6382 GCA_011525265.1 Alphaproteobacteria bacterium
ATTTTTACTATTTGCGGCTTATCCTAGATATTTATCGTGCCGCCCGTCAAAATGGCGCATCTGTTGATGTGCTTGGGCCAGAGGCGTCTCTTGAGGGGTATCAGCTGATTTTGGTGCCATCATTGCTTTATGTATCTGATGATTTCGCTAAGCGGCTAAAAGCAAGTAAAGCGCATATTTTGGCAGGGCCACGCACAGGTCTTAAGACCGCAGATTTTCAATTGCCAGATGGCCTAACCACAACAGGATTGCAAGAGCTAACAGGGTTTCGGACAACACGCATAGATGCTCTGCCGGCACGCTTGCCAATTGACGCAGAATGGCAAGACAGCAGGGGCCGCGTTAGTGTCTGGCGTGAAGAGGGCATTATATCAGCAAAAGCAGAGGGGCGTTGCAGTGATGGGCTACCGCTCTTATCACATGGTAATCAGGCAAGTTATTTAACCGCATGGCCAGATGAGGGTCTGTTAAAAGATATTGTCGGCGATGCGATGTCAAAGGCAGGGATTGCACGCCATGATATGCCAGCCTATATGCGTGTGCGCCAGCGTGGCCATCATTTGATTTTTACGCATTATGGGCCGCAAACAGCCACTATTCCAGATAGCTTTGATGGCGAAATCATCCTTGGTCACAGGCAGATGTCACAAGCAGATGTAACAATTATGAAGATAGATTAAGCGTGCTATAGACAGTCAACTAGCCACGCATTTTCGCAATTTTGAACGATAGCTTCAATGATTTCATCTGCGCTATCTTCTGGTAGTAGCGCAACAATACAGCCGCCAAATCCAGCGCCAGTCAGGCGTGCGCCATAAGCGCCTTGTGAAATCGCCTCGCTGACAAGCTGATCAAGTTCATCACTAGAGACTTCATAATCATCACGCAAAGATACATGGCTTTCAACCATGGCCAAACCAAGTGCCATCATATCACCTGCTTTTAAGGCAGCTTTGGCTGTCTTAACGCGGTCATTTTCTGAAATCACATGACGGCTACGCTTGATTAATGTCTCATCTGATAAAGCATCCAAATCATCGAATTTAGCATTGCGAAGGCTATCATGACCCATCTGCTTTGCTGCCTCGATTGTCTCAGATAGACGCTCATTATAGAGGCTTGATGATAATTTACGGCTACTGCCTGAATGAATAACAGCGATACAGCACGCCTCATCTATGGTGATAATCTGTGTATCAAGTGTCTCGCAATCTAAGAACAGCGCTTGTCCCATCTCGGCCATCGCAACAGCCATCTGATCCATAATACCACATTTTGTGCCTATAAATTCATGCTCAATGCGTTGTCCCATCACAGCCATCTCTTTGCGGCTAAGTGTCAGGCCTGTCATCTCTGATAGGCCGCGCAAAAGGGCTATTTCAAAGGCAGCTGAAGAAGAGACACCAGCGCCTGCGGGAATGGTGGATGTTGTCGCAACATTTAACCCTGTCAGCTTCGCACCTTTTTCATTCATCAGCATCATGGCGCCCTTGATAAAAGCAAGCCAACTGCCTTGGCTGATATCATCACAAGCAGCGTCTTCACTGCCAAATTCAGATGATAGCCCATGAATGCGATTATCATCTCTTGCGCTCATTTCAACGATAAGACGCTGGCTGATAAGGGTTGGCATGACATAGCCGCCACAATAATCTGTATGCTCGCCAATCAGATTAACCCGCCCATGCGCGGCACTTGCCACTGATGGCGGATGGCCAAAATGGCTCTCAAACTCATGATTACTCATCGCCAGCCTCTTCACCACGAAGGATTCGTGCTGCGCGTTCTGGGGGTAAATCAACCAAAAATAGGCCAGAGATTTGCTCAACAGATGCGAGATATTTCTGTTTATTACGCCCGCGTTTTAAGGGCTGAAATGTCAGGTGGAAATGAAATTTCCCCTCATAGCCCTTTGGTGCAATTTGCCAAGCAAGCGTGTAGGGCATTGGTGCATCAAAGACCCCATCAAGACGGCTCGCTGCTGCCTTAATCATATGGGCAAGGTCTTTGATTTCTTTTGCGGTCAGCTGGTGCGGGCCATCCATGGCCCGATTTGGCATCACCCATGTCTCAAAAGGATAGCGTGCCCAGCGTGGCACATAAGCAAGCGCGCTATCAGCTCTATCAAGCACAAGTTCATCATCAATTGTCTCAGATAAACCAGTCAAAGGGGCATCCTCTGCCATAGCATCAGCTTGCGTTTTAACCGCATTTGGCAAGACAGACAGGCTGTAAATCTGGCCATGGGGATGGTCGAGTGTTACCCCAATTTCACGCCCTCTATTCTCAAAAGGTAATGACCAGATAATGTCATCATTTTGATAAATTGTGGTAATGCGCTCGCCAATAGCCTCAATCAGGAGTGCGATACGTTCAATCGATAGGCTTGCGAGGCTGGCATTATGATCAGCGCTATAGGAGATGACATCACAACAGCCAATGCCAGAGGTGGTATCAATTTCCATCTCAGGGGGCGTTTCTGCACCAAGAGATAGGGCTGAAAAGCGATTTGTAAAAATCGCAATTTCATAATCATCAACAGGAATATCGCTTGGCTTGTCATTATGTGTCATCACACAAAGCGGACAATCAGCCTGATTAGGCAAGAAGGTGCGACCTTGGCGTGCAGACGCATGGCCAATCCATTCCCGTCTTAAAGGATGCCAGCGCATATGCGCATCAGAGCTAGAAACAGGCGGCAAGCCATCAAATTCTTTATAAGATTTTGGCGCATGGGAATAGAGGGCTAAGTCTCTATTGCCACCGCGATCAATTACATATTTATCCATAATATTAGCTGAATTTTGGAATCCAGCCCTCATGTGCTTCAAGCAAATCATCAACCATATGCCAGATTTGATCGAGGCTTAATTCAGCAGCTGTATGCGGGTCAAGCATAGCAGCATGATAAATCGGCTCTTTCTTGCCCGTAACCAATGCCTCAACTGTCAATTGTTGAACTGAAATATTGGTCTGAATAAGGCGGTTCAAATGCAGCGGTAATGCGGGAACAGCTTGCGGTGTTAATTTGCCAAGAGATGTTACACATGGCACCTCAACACATGAATTTGTTGGCAATTCAGGCACAAGA
>WTHV01000093.1 GCA_011525265.1 Alphaproteobacteria bacterium
GTACAAGCGCGGCCGCCCCATGGGCATTATGCGCCCCATCAAGCCAAAGTGGCGTGCCGTGGCACAAAGAGACAAGGTGTCCTGTGTCCAATTTTTGCACACGCCCTGGCCAGACCGCTTTGCCAATGCCTGCTAGGGCATCAGGTAATTTCACAACAGAGCTATAATGTAACGCGGCAGCAGCAAGGGCGGCGTTGCCTAATTGATGATCGCCTGACAGAGCAGGAAGCGGTGCGCTATAGGCTGTGCCATCAAGGGTGATGGTCAAGCCTGCCTCATCAGCATCATAGCTGAAATCTTCGTCCATCCAGTAGCTTGTGATGTTTTTTGTCGATGCAATCTCGGCTATGCCTGCCTTTGCTTCGGCAGATTGTGCGGCAATAATCGCAGGTGATCCTGATTTAAAGATACCTGCTTTTTGGCGTCCAATCTCAGTAATATCACTGCCCAAGAAATGTTCATGGTCACGGGCAACAGGGGTAATCACTGTTGCGGCAGGCTGGGTAATAACATTCGTGGAATCTAATAATCCGCCAAGACCTGTTTCCAAAATAACAAGGTCAGCTGGCACGCGCGAAAAGGCAAGAAAGGCAGCCGCTGTCGTGACCTCAAAGAAGGTAATAGGCTTGCCAGCATTGCGTGTCTTGACCTCTTCAAGAAGGTCGATAAGCGCCTCATCCGTGATAAGCTCATCTGCTAGGCGAATGCGTTCATGAAAGCGGCATAGATGGGGAGAGCTATAGACATGGCATTTTAAGCCAGCTTCATTTGCCATTGCCCGAATAAGGGCGGCGGTTGAGCCTTTGCCATTGGTGCCCGCAATATGAATAACAGGTGGCAAAGCGTCTTGCGGGTTGCCAAGGGTCTCAAGGATTTCAAAAGTCCTATCAAGGCCAAGGTCAATCAGCTTAGGATGCAATGCGGCAAGCGCCCCTAGTGCGTCATCAATTTTATTCATGAAAATAGGCCTGTTTTCAGCGTGCTATTGCGCGGCACTAACGCGTGGCTTATGCGTTAAAAGAGAGATGATTTGCCCTATTTTTGTGCGCTGTTCATGACGCGGTACAACCGCATCGACCATGCCATGATCTTCGAGATATTCAGCTGTTTGAAAATCTTCAGGTAATTTTTCGCGCACAGTCTCTTCGATAACGCGGCGTCCAGCAAAGCCGATAATGGCACCAGGTTCGGCAATTTGTACATCACCCAGCATTGCAAAAGACGCTGTAACACCACCTGTTGTGGGGTGCGCCAATAAAACGATATAAGGCAGGCCAGCTTCAGCTAATTTATCTGTTGCAATGATGGTGCGTGGCAATTGCATCAGAGACAAAATCCCTTCTTGCATACGTGCACCGCCTGTTGATGGCACAGTAATTAAGGCCGCGCCTCTTGCCACAGCTTCTTCTGCCGCAACCAAAATCGCATTGCCAACTGCACGACCCATTGAGCCACCCATAAAGCGGAAATCAAAAGCGGCGATGACAACATCAAGCCCTTCAATTTTCCCCGCGCCAACAGCGATGGCATCATCTTCACCAAGTTTGCCACGTGTGTCTTTGAGGCGGTCTGTATATTTCTTAGTATCTTTGAACTTCAGCGGATCATCTGATGTCTTTGCCAGTTCAATTGCTTCCCATGAGCCAGCATCAAATAACATATCAAAGCGTGCTTTTGGTGCGAGTGGTGCATGATAGCCGCAAGCTTGGCAGGTATTGTGGGCAGCTTCAAATTCTTTGTGGAAAATCATCTGACCGCAAGGCTTACATTTGACCCATAGCGTATCAGGCACATCATTTGATTTCACAAAGGCCTTAATTTTCGGCAGAACAGCGTTGGTAATCCAGTTCATAATGACAGCTCCCTCAACTTAAGCAAGCGCGTGTGATTGTCGTCTCAAATCAGTCATCCCAAACGAAATTCAGGATAGCCCTAGGATAGCGCGCAAACTACTTTGCGGCAATGGCCTTGGCAAGCTCTGATACATAAGCGCCAATTTTCTGCGGAATATCGGCAGATGGCACGCCTGCCTCATCAATGTTATTGGCGATGATTTCCACAACAGCAGAGCCGACAATGGCACCATCACTTAATTGTGATGCTTCTGCGGCTTGGTCTGCTGTGCGAATGCCAAAGCCTGTGACGACTGGCAGGTCTGTCACGCCTCTTATTTCGCCCACAGCTTGTTTGATGCTATCTGCGCCTGCACTTTTTGTGCCAGTGATGCCTGCGATTGAGACATAATAGACAAAGCCACCTGCTTTTTCTAGCACGCGTGATAGGCGCGCGCCCTTGGTTGTTGGCGTTGTAAGGCGAATAAAATCAAGGCCAGCCGCAATGGCAGGGTCACATAATTCACCATCTTCTTCAGGTGGCAAATCAACAATGATAAGCCCATCAACACCCGCAGCAACGGCACGCTCTAAAAACGCCTCTTTGCCATAAATATAAATCGGATTGAAATAGCCCATCAAAATCAGCGGCGTGTCAGGATGACGCTTTCTGAAATCAGCGGCAATGGTAAGTGTTTTTTCCAATGTCATGCCAGCAGCAATGGCGCGCAAGCTTGCGGCCTGAATGGCAGGGCCATCTGCCATCGGATCAGAGAAAGGCATACCAAGCTCAATCATATCAGCGCCGGCATCGACTAATGCATCAAGCGTCTTAGTGCAAATCTCTTCTGTTGGATCACCTGCTGAGACAAATACACCAAGAATGCCGCGCCCTTGTGCTTTTGCTTGCGAAAATGTTTGTGAAATACGACCAGCCATAGTCCCGAAAACCCTTATGTTATGACAGCCTATAGAAGGCCGCGTTCTTCCAATTTTGGCAATACAGCGCCAAGGTCTTTGTCACCGCGCCCGCACATATTCAAAATAACAATCTGATCCTTATCCATATCAGGGATCATGGTAGAGGCAAAACCAAGGGCGTGAGATGGCTCAAGCGCAGGGATAATGCCTTCTTGGCGTGAACAAAGTTGGAACGCCACAAGAGCTTCTTCATCTGTTGCGCTGACGTAATTGACGCGCCCCACATCATGAAGCCATGCATGCTCTGGCCCAATGCCCGGATAATCAAGACCAGCAGAGATGGAATGCGCATCAGCAATCTGCCCTTCTTTACTTTGAAGTAAGTAGGTGCGGTTGCCATGCAATACACCAGGTGTGCCGCCGGTAAGGCTTGCCGCGTGAAGACCTGAATCAATGCCATGACCTGCTGCTTCAACGCCGTAAATATCGACCTTTTTGTCATCAAGGAAAGGATAGAAAAGCCCCATCGCATTTGAGCCACCACCAATACAAGCAATAAGCGCATCTGGCAGACGGCCTTCAGCTTCCATCATTTGCTCTTTGGCTTCTTTGCCAATAACAGCTTGGAAATCACGCACCATTTCTGGATAAGGGTGCGGGCCCGCAACTGTGCCGATGATATAAAAATGCGTCTCAGGGTTTGCGACCCAATAACGCAATGCTTCATTCATGGCATCTTTCAATGTTGATGTGCCAGATGTCACAGAATGCACCTTCGCGCCAAGCAAACGCATACGGTCAACATTTGGCTTTTGGCGCACAACATCTTCTGCGCCCATAAAAACTTCGCATTCTAAATCAAACAAGGCGCAAGCTGTTGCTGTTGCCACACCATGTTGGCCAGCACCTGTCTCAGCAATGATTTTTGTTTTACCCATACGTTTGGCGAGCAAGGCTTGACCAAGCACATTGTTAATCTTATGCGCCCCTGTATGGTTTAGCTCATCACGTTTGAAATAGAGCTTTGCACCGCCAAAATATTTCGTTAGGCGTTCTGCAAAATAAAGCGGTGAAGGGCGGCCAATATAATGTGTTTGATAATAGCGCAGCTCACGCTCAAATTCTGGGTCGACTTGTGCGTCACGATAGGCTTGTTCAACAGACAAGATAAGTGGCATCAATGTTTCAGCAACAAAGCGCCCTCCATGAATGCCAAAGCGACCATCTTCATCAGGTCCTGTTTGAAATGAATTTAACACAGCGTTATCCATGATGCCGCTACCCTTCTCGATGCAATAACTTATCTGCTAACATATAGCTTTTTATGCGCAAATGACCACCCAAAATTAGCGTTATTTTATGGCATTAATGAAGTTTGTGATAAGCTTATGGTCTTTTATGCCCTTCTGTGCCTCAACAGCAGATGAGACATCGAAATAATGGGCTGGTGTTTGCGCTTGGGCTTGTGCAAGATTTTCAGCCTCAAGGCCGCCTGCAAGCATCCACGGCACTGGCGGGTTAAGCTCTGATACCAGTGACCAGTCGAAGTGATGACCTGTACCGCCTGGCATATCAGGGTTGCCAGAATCAGCATCAAATAACAGCCAATCAGCCACATCATAATAGGCCTTAGCGGCTGTGATATCATCTGGTGTCTTAACACGAAAGGCCTTCATCACAGGTCGATTTGTAAGGGCTTTTACCTCTGCCACACGTTGCGGGCTCTCGGCGCCATGAAGCTGAAACATATCAGCATGAGAGGCGGCGGCAATTGCCTTTATCATATCATCACTGGCATTTACGGTAAGTGACACGCGCACTGGGCCTTGTGGGACAGCAACCTCAGCCAAAGCTCGCGCCATATCAAATGTTAAATGACGTGGTGATTTTTCAAAAAAGACCATCCCAATAAAGGCGGCCCCTTCGTCTCGGCAATGATGGTAATCGGCGGGCGTTTTAATGCCGCATATCTTTGCCCCTTTATCGGGGAGGTGCGGAAAATGATGGGCTTTGGTCGCGGCCATAAGGTCTGTTATCCTTTTAAACGCAGGCTGTCAGCGGGCGTCTCCTCAGCCATCTTAGCTTGTTCTATTCTATTAAAGCGCTTGTTGGCACGATAAAGGGCAAGGCGTAATGCTGAAATCCGTATACTGGCAATTAGCCCGACAAGTATCAGACCGGCTGAGAATGATAATAAGGTGATAAGCCATAAGGGGGCTTCAAGAGGGGCAGATTGCGGCCATAAAGTCACGGCGACCACGCCATGATTTACCACCGCAAAAAAGGCCACATAGATAAGCAAGATAATGGTGAGAACCATCCCAAACAGCTTTGCGATTGCGGCCATAATCAATCTTCCTTGACGGGGGCTTGCCACATGACGGCATAAGCCGCCATGACGACAATAAAAGTGAAAAACGCTTTATTTATTCAGGCGTTCTTTCATGCCTTTACCCATCTTAAAGAAGGGCACATTTTTCGCATCAACTTGAACAGATCCGCCTGTGCGTGGGTTGCGTCCAACACGGCTTTCACGATGGCGCACGGAAAATGCGCCAAACCCTCTAAGCTCAACTCTGTTGCCCTCTTCGAGCGCCCGAATAATTGTATCAAAGACTGTGCTAACAAGTCGTTCAATGTCGCGTTGATACAAGGTCGGGTTCTGTGCGGCCAGACGAGCAATCAGTTCTGATTTTGTCATTTTAAATACCTACACCTCAAAAACACAGTTAAATCATGGCGATGTATATGATTAGCGTCAATCAAAACTATACAAATATGCATGAAAAATAAGCACTTCATGCTGTTTTGAGGCTTGTTTGCATCAAAAAGGCCCTGCTATTTCTAGCAAGGCCTTTTCATCTTTTGCGATTTTCAAAGAAAAGAGGTGAACGACTTACTCGTCACCACCATCTTTCTTTGCCAAAGCGGCGCCAAGGATATCACCCAAGCTTGCACCTGAATCAGATGAGCCGAATGTTTCCATTGCTTGCTTTTCTTCGTTAATTTCGCGTGCTTTCACAGATAATGTTAGCTTGCGTGACTTAGAGTCGATAGATGTGATAACCGCATCCAACTTCTCTTCGACAGCAAAGCGCTCTGTGCGTTGCTCTGAACGTTCACGTGCCAGATCTGCTCTGCGGATAAAGCCTGTTAGGCCTTCACCAACACGAACTTCTAGGCCGTTTTCTGTTACTTCTGAGATTGTACAAGTAACAGTCTCGCCTTTGCGCACCTGATCAACAAGACCAGCATAAGGGTCTTCGCTCATCTGCTTAATGCCAAGAGAGATACGCTCTTTTTCGATGTCGATATCAAGAACCTTCGCCTTGACTACATCACCTTTTGTATAGCCTTCAAGCGCTTGTTCGCCTGTGACTTCCCAAGAGATGTCTGACAAATGCACAAGACCATCAATTTCTGCGCTCAAGCCAACAAATAGGCCGAACTCAGTGATGTTGCGAATTTCACCTTCAATTTCAGTGCCAGCAGGATTTGCCGCTGCGAAATCTTCCCAAGGATTGCCTTGAACTTGCTTCAAGCCAAGTGAAATACGACGCTTTGTTAGGTCGATATCAAGCACCATGACTTCAATTTCTTGGCTGGTAGATACAATCTTGC
>WTHV01000039.1 GCA_011525265.1 Alphaproteobacteria bacterium
AGCTGTTAACTGTGCAGGCACCAGATGTGCTCTTGGCAGAATTGGCAGAAGGCATGGCGAATGACAAAGACTGTTTGCTTGCCCATTTCCATTATTATCCGTTTGGCGGATTTGCGAAAACAGCAGCTTATGCCAGTGCGGTTGCTGCAGGGGAAATTGAATTAAAATCAAAGGGCGGGTTCTCAGTTAAAGAATAGGTAGGATGATTCACTAACTGAAAATGCCTGTGACCAGCGTTAATAAAGAGAGATTTTTAACATGACAAAGACACTCATTTCTTCTGCAAAGCAAGAAATTACAATCGGCTTTGACCAGCCATTTTGCGTAATTGGTGAACGTATTAACCCAACAGGTCGTAAGCTATTGGCAGCTGAAATGGCCGCTGGTGACTATAGCCGTGTTGAGGCAGATGCCCTTGCACAGGTTGCCGCTGGTGCAACGATGCTTGATGTAAATGCTGGTATCCCTATGGCAGATGAGCCTGCTATTTTGGCAGAATCAATCAAGCTTGTGCAGTCAATTGTTGATGTGCCACTTGCCATTGACAGCTCTATTGTTGAAGCTTTGGAAGCTGGTCTTGCTGTCTATCAGGGTAAGGCACTTGTGAATTCAGTAACAGGCGAAGAAGAGCGTCTTGAAGTGGTTCTGCCGTTGGTTAAGAAATATGGCGCGGCTGTGGTTGCTATTTCAAATGATGAGACAGGTATCTCAGAAGACCCAAATGAGCGTTATAAGGTCGCAAAGAAAATTGTAGAGCGCGCTGAAGATTATGGCATCCCGCGCGAAGATGTGGTTGTTGACCCTCTTATCATGCCAGTTGGTGCGATTAATATGGCTGGTCGCTCAGCGCTAGATTTGATTATTCGCCTGCGCACAGAGCTGAAAGTAAACACAACTTGTGGGGCATCAAATATTTCATTCGGCTTGCCAAACCGTCATGGTATGAATGCGGCCTTTTTGTCTATGGCCGCTGGTGCAGGTATGACGTCAGCTATTATGAACCCGCTTCATTCAGAGGAAATGACAGGGATCATGGGCGCAAATGTCATGAATGGTGTTGACCCTGAATGCCGTAACTGGATTGCAAAGTTCCGTGAAGCTCCAGCTGATGGCGAAGGCAGAGAGCGTCGCTCAAACCGTCGCCGCCGTGCCTAATATCACCTTGTGAAAAATCGAAAAGGCAGGCACGAATTTAATCGTAAAGCCTGCCTTTTTTTTGTTCGATAATGATATAGTCTTTGCGAAGACACAGTTTTTAAAAGAGCGATAAATCATGACACAAACAGATGATGTCAAAATTGTATTCACCCCGTCTGGTCGTCAAGGTCAGGTAGCAAAGGGTACGAATTTGTTGCAGGCCGCACGCCAGCTTGGTGTTGATGTGGATTCCGTATGTGGTGGGCGCGCTATGTGTGGACGCTGTCAGGTCAATGTTGGTGATGGCGCATTTGCGAAGCATGGCATTGAATCATCTAAAGCACACCTCTCAGAAGCATCAGCATCTGAAGCACGTTATGCTGAAAAACGTAACTTATCGCCTGATAGACGTCTTGCTTGCCAATGTACAATCGAAGGTGATTTGGTCATTGATGTGCCAGCAGAAAGCCAAGTCCATAACCAGCTTGTGCGTAAAGAAGCTGATAATCGGACGATCATGCTGAACCCGCCAGTACGTTTATGTTTTATTGAGGTTCGTGAGCCTGATATGCATGAACCATCAGGCGATTTGCGCCGCGTTATCGAAGCCCTAGAATCGCAATGGTCAGATCGCATTACAGGGCCCATTACCTGTGATATGCATGTTTTGCGCACGCTTCAGCCAGCTTTGCGTAAGGGCAAATGGCAGGTCACAGTCGCCTTGCGTGAGGGGCATGAAATTATCGCTGTTTGGCCTGGCCTCAAAGATCGTATTTTGGGCGCGGCTGTTGATGTTGGCTCTACCACCATGTCTGCACATCTTTGTGATATGAATTCAGGCGAGGTGCTTGCCTCAACAGGTATCATGAACCCGCAAATCCGCTTTGGCGAAGATTTGATGAGCCGTGTCTCTTATGGGTTGATGAATCCCGGCGGTGCAGAAGAGATGACACAAGCGGTGCAAGAAGGCTTGCAACAGCTTATCCAAGGCGGTGCTGAACAAGCTGGCATGAGTGCAGATGATGTACTTGAGGTTGTGCTTGTTGGTAATCCTGTTATGCATCACTTACTGCTTGGTATTGACCCGATTGAATTAGGCGGGGCGCCGTTTGCGCTAGCTGTTGATACCTCAACCCAAGTCCGGGCTGATGAAATTAATCTGAAATTACACGCCGGTAGCCGTGTCTATGTCTTGCCTTGTATAGCAGGTCATGTTGGCGCAGATGCCGCAGGTGTTGTCTTAGCAGAAGCACCACAAACCTCTGATAAAATCAGCCTGCTTGTCGATGTTGGCACAAATGCTGAGATTGTTTTGGGCAATCAAAACAGATTGCTTGCTGCCTCTTCGCCAACGGGCCCTGCTTTTGAAGGCGCACAAATCTCATCTGGTCAACGTGCGGCACCAGGGGCGATTGAGCGTATTCGCATTGACGCTGATACGCTAGAGCCGCGCTTTGCCGTTATTGGCTCAGATATCTGGTCTGACCAGCAAGGCTTTGATGAAGCGATTGAAAAAACAGGGATCACAGGGATTTGTGGCTCAGGCATTATTGAGGTGCTTGGTGAGATGTATCTATCAGGCATTATCTCTGAAGATGGTGTGATTGATGGCACCCTCTCAGAAAAGACAGATCGTATTTTTGAGGATGGCCGTACATTTAGCTATCGTATTAGTGATACTGTCACTGTTACACAAAATGATGTGCGTGCCATACAGCTTGCTAAGGCAGCGCTTCATGCAGGCTTTAAATTGCTGATGGATAAGATGGAAGTCCCGCGCGTTGACCGTGTTGTTTTGGCAGGGGCATTCGGGACTCATATTGACCCAAAATATGCGATGATTTTGGGCATGGTACCTGATTGCTTGCTTGATAATGTTGTGGCAGCAGGTAACTCTGCCGGGGCAGGGGCGCGTATGGCGCTTTTGAATGTTGATAAGCGTGCTGAGATTGAATCAGTGGTACGTGATATTGAAAAGATTGAAACCGCTGTTGAGCCGTCTTTCCAAGATCATTTTGTGCGTGCTATGGCAATGCCGCATAAAACTGACCCCTATGAAGAGCTGACCAAGGCTGTTACGCTCCCATTCCGGTCTTTGCGTGATAATGCCGGTGATGCGGCAGAGCCGGCACGCTCTGGCAGACGCAGACGCAGAGGCTAAAAAAAAGCTACCATGATAAAAATAGCAAGAAAGCTAGTCTTTTATTGAAGAGGCTAGCTTTTTTTGACTGTGCCAATAAAGCCCGACCAGCAATATGCCTGTGATGATATAGCATGGCCAGATAAAGCCGCCATAACCGCCCATAGCAAAAAACTCGCTCATGAGGCTCTCCTTGCAGGGGCTGATTGTTTCATTTCATTTAAAAAGCGCAGGATACGCATCAAAACGATGACAATAAAGAAAGCCTGAAAGCCAGCAAACATGGTCAATAAAGGCCATAGCATAGACGCGTCAATCGAAACACCGCCAGAGCGCAACAAGCTTGCTGGTTGATGAAGCGTATTCCACCAATCAACTGAAAATTTTACAATAGGCAGATTAATGGCCCCAACAAGCGCCAAGATAGCGGCAGGCCGCGCGCCTCTTTTGCGATTTTCAAAGCCGCCTGCCAAAGCCATATAACCAATAAAGAAGAAAAATAGCACAAGCATAGAGGTCAGGCGGGCATCCCATACCCAATAGGTGCCCCATGTTGGCTTGCCCCATAGCGCGCCCGTGATAAGTGTCAAAGCTGCAAATATAGCGCCAACAGGTGCAACGGCTCGCGCGCCAATATCAGCCAAAGGATGCCGCCAGACCAAGAAGAACAGAGCGCAAAGGGCAAGGATGAAATAGCTTGAAGACGCAAGCCAGGCGACTGGCACATGAATATACATAATGCGCACAGTATCGCCCTGCTGATAATCAGCAGGTGATGTCACAAGCCCCCAATAAAGGCCAAAGCCAAAACATAAGATTGTGATGAGCTTCATCACAGGCAATAAGGCTCTGGCGAGGCGTGTAAAGCGTGTTGGATTTGCAAAAAAATCAAACATGAACCTTTATCCTTAACGTCATCATTGTCTTTTAACGCTCTTCAATGGCATAGCGCAAGGCATAGAATGTCGCGGCTGGGCTGACCACAAGCAAAATAAGGCATGATGCCCCAAGTAAGGCAAAATGCGCGCTATAATCTTGTCCCTCTAACACAGCTTGGCTTGCTAATGTGCCAAATATCACAATCGGAAAGGCCAGAGGCAGGATCAAGATAGCTGATAATAAAGAGGCACGCCGCGCCCCAAGGGTCAAAGAGGCAGCAATGGCACCAAGAAGTGTTAACGCAAATAATCCCACAGCAATGATAAGTGCCAATAGCGGCAGGGCAGAAAGTGGTATCGCAAAGAACAGCGCCATGATGGGCAAGGCGGCAATTAACGGCAGTCCCATAATGCAAAAATGGCTGATAATACGCACAAGCGCATATTCCCATAAGGCCGCATTGCTTATCACAAGCCTGTCAAGAAAGCCTGTGTGGTAATCATCAACAAACAGCCTATCAAAAGAGGGCAAGCTTGCCAGCAAGACGGCAATCCACAAAATCGAACTTGTCATGAGGGCAAGCATCTTGCTGTCAGGGCCAATGGCAAGCGGGAATAATGTGGCAATCATCAAAAAGAAGCCAACAGTGCTAATCACATCACCAGGGCGACGCATGGCAAGGCGTAAATCTCGTGTAAAGACCTGCCTCATCATGGCCTTGCCTCATAGGGCTCAAGCGTTATGGTCTGGGTAATGAGTGATTGGGCAAGAGGCAAATGGGTTGCCGCAATCACAATGCCGCCACAGGCAAGATAGCCGGCAATGCGCTCTTCAAGATAGGTCAAATTCGCCTCATCAAGACTGGCTGATGGCTCATCAAGGAGCCAGATATCATGGGCATCATCTAGCATATGAAGGGTCAGCTTTTGCCGCTGGCCTGCTGAATAGGTAGAGAGTGGGCGATCATAGAGGTCTGATTGGACAAGGCTGATACGGCTTTGTCCTGTGAGGAGTTCAAAATTCTCATAGCCTGTTAAATCCCCATGCATTGCATCATCATGCCCCAAATAGCTGATTGATAGCTGTTGTGGTATCTCAGCTGGCTTTGCCATTTTGCCGTCTATGATAATATGACCAGAACTAGGGGGAAGCAGACCTGCAAGATGGCGCAGGAAGGTTGATTTACCGCTGCCATTGCGGCCACGTAATTGGGTATAGCTGGCAGAGGGGAAGTCCGCTGTTACCGCTGTGGTCAATAAGACCTCATCACGGCAAGCATGAAGCGCTTGGCAGCCAAAAAGCGGTGTTTTTTGTGTCATATCTTTGCTCATGATGTGTTGCTTATAGCTGTTTTGCAATAATTTGGACAGGCTTTGCGCATAAAAAACTGGATAATTAGCGACCATTTGTTTATACTGGCGGCGACCGGTTGTTGGCGCTCCTCAACGCGGCCAAGTCCAAAATCTTATGGTAATAGTCACAGTGCTGATACGGCAAAACAGGTTTATGCCATGATGCGCTAGGCTCTTTTGAGCAAAGCAGCGTGCCGTCTTCATGTGATTTTACTATGCTTTCAGGGGGATATTATGAGCCTTTATGACGCTTATATTGCAGAAGTTGAAAAACGTAAAACCGAAGGGCTGAGCGCCAAGCCAATTGATGATGCCGCATTGCTATCTGAAGTGATTGCGCAAATCAGAGATGAGGCAAATCCACATCGTGCCGATTCACTTCACTATTTCATTTATAATACATTGCCAGGCACAACCAGTGCGGCAGGTGTCAAAGCAGCTTTCTTAAAAGAGATTATCCTTGGCGAAGTGCAAGTTGCTGAAATCTCAGTTGATTTTGCTTATGAGTTGCTCTCGCATATGCGTGGCGGCCCATCTGTTGCGGTATTGCTTGATTTGGCATTGGGCGGTGATGATGCCCAAGCCCAAAAGGCAGCGGATGTGCTAAAAACCCAAGTCTTTTTATATGATGCAGATACAGATCGCCTAAAGGCGGCTTATGATGCCGGCAATGCGATTGCTGCTGATATTTTGAAAAGCTATGCAGAAGCGGAATTCTTCACCAAATTGCCTGATATGGAAGAGAAGATTAAAGTTGTCTCTTATATTGCGGCAGAAGGTGATATCTCAACCGATTTGCTATCACCTGGTAATCAGGCGCATTCACGTTCTGACCGTGAGCTTCATGGCAAATGCA
>WTHV01000078.1 GCA_011525265.1 Alphaproteobacteria bacterium
CAGGTGTTATTTTCTGCCCTATCTCAGAGGCAATCCATAGCCACCCTGAATTGGTGAAAAAATATATTGGGTCAGTTGTGCCTGTTGGCGATAATTATTTCTCAGCGCTAAATTCAGCTGTCTTCACTGATGGCTCATTCGTCTATATTCCAAAAGGCGTGCGCTGTCCGATGGAGCTTTCAACCTATTTCCGTATTAATGAGAAAAATACAGGCCAGTTTGAACGCACACTTATCATTGCAGAAGATGCCTCTTACGTCTCCTACCTTGAAGGCTGTACCGCACCGCAAAGAGATGAAAATCAGCTTCATGCCGCTGTTGTTGAGCTTGTGGCACAAGAAGATGCTGAGATTAAATATTCAACTGTACAAAATTGGTATCCAGGTGATGCAGAAGGCAAGGGCGGGATTTATAATTTCGTTACCAAGAGAGGGGCCTGCCGTGGTGACCGTGCGAAGATTTCATGGACACAAGTTGAAACAGGCTCTGCTGTGACATGGAAATATCCCTCATGTATCTTGCAGGGTAAGGATTCTGTTGGAGAATTCTATTCTGTTGCGGTCACAAATGGCGCACAGCAAGCTGATACAGGCACCAAGATGATCCACCTAGGTGAGGGCAGCCGCTCGACGATTATCTCAAAAGGGATTTCGGCAGGTAAGTCAAACAACACCTATCGTGGGCTGGTTCAGGTCATGCCAAAGGCTGAGAATGCGCGTAATTTCACGCAATGTGACTCACTGCTAGTCGGTGATAAATGCGGGGCGCATACGGTGCCTTACATTGTCTCTCGCAACCCAACAGGCAAGGTAGAACATGAGGCAACAACCTCTCGTATCTCCGAAGATCAGATGTTCTATTGCCGTCAGCGTGGCCTTGATGAAGAAGAAACCGTCTCATTGATTGTGAATGGCTTCTGCCGCGAGGTGATGAAAGAGCTACCTATGGAATTTGCTGTTGAAGCACAAAAATTAATCGGAATCAGCCTTGAAGGCTCAGTAGGATAAGAGTGTCCAGATATGAATCTATTAGAAATTAAAAACCTAAAAGCCAAAATTGGCGATACCGAAATTTTGCATGGGATTGATCTGACCATCAATCGCGGGGAAGTACACGCGATTATGGGTCCAAATGGCTCAGGCAAAAGCACCTTATCTTATGTGCTATCAGGGCGTGATGGTTATGAGGTCACAGAAGGCGAAATCTTGCTTGATGGTGAATCTGTGCTTGATATGGAAGCGGATGAGCGTGCCAGAGCAGGGATGTTCTTGGCCTTTCAATATCCTGTGGAATTGCCAGGTGTCGGCGGTATGAGCTTTTTGCGTGCGGCAGTGAATGCCCGCCTTCGTGAAAAAGGCGAGGACGAAGTTGACCAGCTTGCCTTTGTGAAGATGGTCCGTGCCAAAGCCAAAGACCTTGGCGTGGGCGATGAGATGTTGAAGCGCGCTGTGAATGTTGGTTTTTCTGGCGGTGAGAAGAAACGCTATGAAATCCTGCAAATGGCATTGCTAGAGCCAACAATGGCGGTGCTTGATGAAACAGATTCTGGCCTTGATGTCGACGCGCTTCGTATTGTCTCTGAGGGCGTAAATGCGCTCCGTGGTGATACAAGAGGTATGTTGGTTATCACGCATTACCAACGCTTGCTGTCACATATTGTGCCAGATTATGTCCATATCCTCGCAGGTGGACGTATCATCAAATCAGGTGATAAGTCTTTGGCGTTAGAGGTTGAAAATAACGGCTATGCGGGGATTATCGATGCAGCCTAATCTATTACGCGATACAGCCAACCTATGTATACAGGCACGCCAAGCCTTTGATGCCAATGGTTTGCCTGCGGCAAAAAATGAGGCTTGGATTTACACAAGGCTTCAAGATGTGACGGTAAATCCGTCTTTTGCAGGTGATGAGACAAGTGATAATGAATCTGGCGTCTTAACATTCGCTGCTGGTTGGTTGCAATCTGGCGCCCAAAATCTGCCAACATCAGTAACAGTATCAGAGATGACAGATGATAGCGTGCTAGCAGAATTTGCCGCCCATTTGCCAGAGGATCATTTCCTTGGCTCTTTGTCTCTTGGTCATGCAACAGGGGCTTATCTTATTGAAGTGCCAGCTAATGCGAAGCTTGATACACCACTTCAGCTTGTCTTTAATGGCGGTGATGAGGGAGAATCATCTCACCCGCTTTTATTTATCAAGGTTGGGGCAGGCGCCCAGTTCCAGATGGCAGAAATTCATTCAGGCACAGCCAGTCTTTCTGCCCCTGTAATCGTCGTAGAGGCAGGTGCTGGTGCAGTCATTGACCATGTCAAGCTGCAAGCAGAAGATGCGACAGCAACACATCTTGCTCTCAGCATTTTCGCTGTTGCAGAAAAAGCAGATATTAATTCATTTACCGCCGCTATTGGTTCGCGTCTTGGACGTCATGAGACACACGCGCACCTTAATGGGGAAGAGATTGAGATGGCATTGTCATCTTTGTATCTTGGTCGTGATAAACAGCATCAGGATATTACAACACGTATGCTGCACCATATGCCAAATTGTACCTCTAATCAGATTATCCGCGGTGTGCTTGATGATACGGCAAAAGGGGTATTCCAAGGCAAAGTCCTTGTCGCACGTGATGCACAAAAGACAGATGGCCAGCAGATGAGCCGTGCACTTTTGCTATCACGCCAAGCAGAAGCAGATGCCAAGCCTGAGCTTGAGATTTATGCAGATGATGTCGTCTGCTCGCATGGGGCGACTGTTGGTGAGCTTGATGAAACGCACCTTTTCTACCTCAAAAGCCGTGGCATTGCAGAAGATGATGCCAAGAATATGCTGATTGAGGCCTTTTTGATTGATGCGCTAGAGCAAGTGCGTCACGACACATTAGCAGAGATTTTGTCACACGCTGTTCATGGTTGGATGGCAGAGGGGGCTTAATGGTTGATTTTGCGGCATTAAGAGATGATTTTCCAATCTTAAAGCAAGAGGTGAATGGTAAGCCTCTATGCTATCTTGATTCGGCGGCTTCATCACAAAAACCGCAAATGGTTTTGGATGCATTAACCAAAGCCTATGCTGAGACCTATGCCAATGTGCATCGTGGTTTGCACCATCTCTCTGAGGCTTCGACAGATGCCTATGAGGCGGTTCGGCAAAAAGTTGCTGGCCTGATTAATGCGTCATCGTCTGATGAGGTTATCTTCACCTCAGGTGCAACGATGAGTTTGAACCTTATCGCTCACTGTTGGGGCGGTGCTAATCTGCAAGAGGGGGATGAAATTCTCATATCTATCGCAGACCATCATGCCAATATTATCCCTTGGCAAATGATAGCACAGCGCACAGGCGCGAAAATCATTGCTTGTCCTATGGGGGCAGATGGTGATTTCGATAAAAAGGCTCTTGCAGATCTGATTTCTGATAAGACAAAGATTATCTCTCTGCCTCATGTCTCAAACGTGCTTGGTACGGTCTTTCCGGTAAAAGAGATTGCCAAAATGGCGCATGAGGTTGGCGCTATTTTTGTCGTGGATGGCTGTCAGGGTGTCGTTCATATGCCTGTTGATGTGCAAGACATTGATTGTGATTTTTATGTCTTTTCAGGTCATAAGCTCTATGGTCCAAGCGGAATTGGGGTTTGTTGGGGTAAGGCAGAAATCTTAGCTGATATGCCACCATTCCTTGGGGGTGGTGATATGATTGATGATGTAGAGATTACGCACGCGACCTATGCAGAGCCGCCAGCTCGCTTTGAAGCAGGCACGCCGCCTATTGCAGAATGTATTGGCCTTGGGGCGGCGATTGATTATGTTCAGCAAATTGGTATGGCCGAAATCCATGCCCATGAACAAGACCTCATCCGTTATGGAATGCAACGCCTCTCAGAGGTGGAAGGTCTTACCTTTATTGGCACAGCCGCAGGTAAGTCAGGTGTGATTAGTTTCACCCTTGATGATGTGCATCCCCATGATATCTCAACCTTGATTGACCATGATGGTGTCGCGATTAGAGCAGGGCATCATTGTGCACAGCCTTTGATGAAATCATTGGGCTTGTCATCCACAGCAAGAGCATCTGTAGGGCTATATAATACACCAGCTGATTTTGATGTGCTTGTCGAAGCCTTGCATAAGGTCAATAGGATATTCAAAGCATGACAAAGCCATCTGATGATAATTTGACACTGCATGATTTTTTGCCTGATACCAGTGATGGTTATACCGCTTATGCAGGTGAGGCGCGTGATGGCGCACATAAAGGCCACCCAAGCAAAGAGGCCATTATTGCGGCGCTTGAGACGATTCAAGATCCAGAGATTCCTGTGAACATCTATGAATTGGGCTTGATTTACGATATCATCACTGATGAAAGTGGCGATGTGCGCATTACCATGTCTTTGACAGCACCAGGTTGTCCTGTGGCAGGCGAAATGCCAAAGCAAGTGGCAGATGCGGTTGCCAAAAATGATGATGTCGGGCGCGTCAGCGTCTCATTGGTGTGGGATCCAGCTTGGACACCTGACCGGATGAGCGAAGATGCCAAAATGGCACTTGATTTTTCATTCTAGCGAAAAGGATTTGTGAAAAGATGATGTTTGACCCTTCAAAGCCAATCCTGACGCTGACGGATAAAGCAAAAACCCATGTCAAAACATTAATGTCAAAGGCTGATAGCGATGCGATGGGGCTTCGTGTCGGCATTAAGACGGCTGGCTGTTCTGGTTTGCAATATGTGGTAGAATTCGCCACTGAGAAAAAGCCTTTTGAAGATGTGATAGAGCAAGATGGTGTGGCGATCTTTATTGACCCGTCTGCTGTGATGTTTTTGGTTGGCTCTGAGATGGATTGGGTAGAAGAGAAATTCTCCTCTCGTTTCGAATTTAACAATCCCAATGAAGCCGCACGTTGCGGTTGTGGGGAAAGCTTTACGATTGAGGGGCAATAGCCTGTCATGACGCATCCAGCACCACCTGCAAAGTCGCTATGGCCGCGCTTTAAAATTCTTGCGGCTGAATTATATGATTTCACTGCCCCAAAAGGTGATAAACGAGTGCGTGCGCGCATTGGATTTGCCTTTTTATGCCTTATTTTGGCGAAATTATCGAACCTTATAACGCCGCTTTTATATGGCGCTTCTGTTGATATTGTGAATGGCGAAGATGGGTTTTCTTTAACCATATTATGGTGGTTGCTTGGCGGTTATGCCGCCGCACGCCTTGGCCAGCAAATCTTTGCCGAAGCCAAGCAATATCTCTTTGCACGTGTGGCACAGCGCGCGGTGCGTGGTGCGGCTATGCAGGCTTTCCGCCACCTCCATCGCCTATCGCTGAAATTCCATCTTGACCGCCAGACAGGTGGCCTTACCAGAGCCGTTGAACGCGGGGCAAAGGGTGTTGAATTTCTGTTGACCATGGCAACGTTTGAGATTTTGCCCTTATTGGTCGAGGTGATTTTCGTCTCTGCCCTTTTATGGCTGTTATTTGGCGCCCCTTATGCGATCATTACCTTTGTGACTGTTATGCTTTATGCGTACTTCACCATGCGCGTGACAGAATGGCGTATGTCATTCCGCAAGCGCATGAACAAGGCAGATGAGACAGCTGCGACGAAGGCTGTTGATAGTTTGCTGAATTATGAGACAGTTAAATATTTCAACAATGAAGAAAATGAAGCCAAGCGCTATGATAAGGCGATGCGCGATTATGAAGATGCGGCGGTCTTATCACGCACATCTCTTGCGGCTGTAAATGTTGGGCAGGGGGCGATTATCGCGCTTGGGCTTGTCTTGGTTATGGGCTTTGCTGGCTGGGATATTCAATCAGGGCGCATGTCTGTTGGGGATTTTGTGGCAGTTAACACCTATCTTCTTCAGCTATATTTGCCATTGAATTTCTTGGGCTATGTTTATCGTGAAGTGCGCCAGTCAATCATTGATCTTGAGCGTATGCTTGGCCTTATCGAAGAAGAGCCAGATATCATTGATGCTGAAAATGCCCCTGCTCTGCGCCTGTCAAAGGGGGCTATTCGCTTTGAGGATGTGCATTTCTCCTATGGCGACAGGCCGATTTTGCAAGGGGTGAGTTTTGACGTGCCTGCCGGTAAAAGAGTGGCGATTGTCGGGCCATCTGGTGCAGGTAAATCAACGATATCACGCCTGCTATTCCGCTTTTATGACCCGCAGCAAGGCCGCATCTTCATTGATGAGCAAGATGTCAGGACCGTACGCCAAGAAACCGTCAGAGCCGCAATTGGCGTTGTGCCTCAAGATACGGTGATGTTTAACGCAAGCATTGGTTATAATATAGGCTATGGCCATTTTGGTGCTGATCAAAATGCGATTGA
>WTHV01000015.1 GCA_011525265.1 Alphaproteobacteria bacterium
CTCACACGTCGATCAATCTCCGCCGCAGGTGTTTTTGCCTGCTTTAGGCCAAACGCCATGTTTTTGTAAACTGTCATATGCGGGTAAAGCGCATAGGTCTGGAACACCATAGCAACACCGCGTTTTGATGCTGCCACTTCATTGACTTCAGTATCGCCAATAGAAACAGAACCGCCTGTGATTTCTTCCAAGCCAGCAATCATACGAAGCAATGTTGACTTGCCGCACCCTGACGGGCCAACAAACACAACAAATTCGCCATCTTTAATATCTAGGTCAACACCATGTATCACCTCAGCTGCTTCATAGCTTTTGCGTACATCACGTAATGTTAAACTGGCCATTTTTCCTCCAAGTCGGCAATTGCCTGCCGAAGTAATGAAATAAATTCAGGATAAGTTTGCGGGATATCGCCCCACAATTGTTCACTCGTTAAAAATTCTTGTGTGCCTAGCATTTCAGACAATTTGTCCCAGCTGGGCTCCACATAGGCAAAGGGTATTTTCTTTTGTGCGACATGTGTGGCAAAGACATGCCAGCTCGCGATTGAATGAATGGCCGCAGATGGCACAATACCTTGCGCAAAACAGCCCTCGATGGTTGGACGAATGAAAATAGGGAATTTCGCCATCCCATCAGCGCAAATGCGAGCGATTGTATCGCCAATGGCTTGGTTGCCAAACCGTTTTGCGGTCTTGTCTTGATAAGCCTCTTTTGCAAATGGCAAATCAAGAGTGATCGCAGGCAGAACCTCTTCTGTCTCAAACTTATCAAAATGCGCCTTTAGGTGCGGTGTGACCATAATTTCATCAAAGGTTTCAAGCCCTTCCAATGCCCCAAGATAAGCCAAGGCTGTATGACCACCATTGAGGACACGAATTTTCGTTTCCTCATAGGGATCAACATCTTTTGTAACGGTAACACCAACTTGTGCCAAATCTGGCATATCAGATGCGGCAGTATCCGCGATAACCCATTGAATATAATCTTCACACATAATTGGCGAGATAACAGGCTCTAGCACCATTTGTGACATCTCATCACAAAGAGACTCAGGCGGGCGCGGCGTGATACGGTCAACCATTGAACAAGGGAATGCACAATGTGCCTTCACCCATGCAATCAAATCTGTATCACCAAAGGCGTTCAAATAAGCCAATAAATTGCGCTCAAGCATCTTGCCGTTTTGGCGAATATTATCACAGCACGCAATGGTAAGCGGCTCAGATGTTGCTGTCATACGGGACTTAAGTGATGAGCGAAGATAGCCATAAACGCTTTGCGCCTCTCCACCTGCTAACTCAGATGCAATAAGAGAATGCGCGATATCAAGATGGCCATTCGGGTCAGTGTAATAGCCGCTTTCTGTTACGGTAATTGTGACAAGCTTCACAGATGAAGCTGATAATAGCGCTTCTGCAGTTGCGGCATCACGTGCCCAGTCACAAAACTGCACATGGGCGCGCACTTTGCTATATTCGCTAACATTATCAGCAGAGATGGATTTTACAAAATATCCGTCAAAATGATTAATTTCCTTGGCAATATTGGCAAAAGACTCACTCTCAGATGCCCGCAGATTAACTGCCGCAACGCCCCAACGAAGGTCATTTGTTTTTGCCATATAGGCATCAAGATACACCGCTTGATGCGCTCTATGGAAGGCGCCAAAGCCAAGATGCACGACCCCTACTTCGCATTGTGAGCGATCATAGTGAGATGCTAAAATCTGCGTATTCGCAAGCCCGTCCATATCTTAAACACTCTCTGAAATAAGCTCGTTACGTGCCAATTTACGATAGTCTGAAGGCGTCATGCCCTTTAACTTGCGGAATTGGCGATTGAAGTTAGCGAGATTTTGAAACCCTGATTGATAACAAATCGTGGTGACCTGATCGTCGGTGTTGTACAGCATTGAACAGGCCTGACCGACCCTAACCCGTGTAATGAAATCAACGAAATTATGGCCTGTGACTGATTTAAAGTTACGGCTAAAGCTAGATTGCGCCATGCCTGCAGCTTCTGCGGCTTCAGACTGCGAAATTTCTTCACGGTAATTCTTCACAATATGATCAATCACCGTGCCAATACGTGCGTGCTTAGAGCCACTATCAACATGCGTGACCTGCATACTTGAAAGTGTTTTCTTCTCTGCATGCTCATTCAGGCGCACAAGAAAGCGCACGAACGCCAAAATACGTTCTACACCTTGATTGTCACGGATGGCCTCGAGATGGCCTTTGGCAAAAGTTGGGTTAAAGCCGACAAATTGCACACCCATGCGTGACATATAGAGCATATCAAGAACTGTTGAGAACTCAGGAAATGCCTCGACAAGACGTGTGAGAGAGCCATGTGAGAATTGCACCAACATATCTCTTGTGGAGACTGTTTCTGTGTGACGCTCGTCTGAAATCCAATTATGTGGCACATTTGGCCCTGTTAGGAACAAATCGCCAGCATTAAATTCGCCAATATAATCGCCAATAAACGCTTTGCCAGTTGTGGCTGTAATAAGATGTAGCTCATATTCTTCATGCGCGTGCCACCGGCACAAATCTGAAGGCCAGCCATGCTCCAGATAACGGATCGACCGCGTTGTGCGGTCTACCATTTCAATTTCTGGTGCAATCACAGACATAACTACTTAACCGCTCCGAATGTCAGGCCTTTAACAAGCTGCTTTTGACAGAACCACCCAAGGACAACGATGGGACCAACCGCGGCTGTTGATACAGCTGATAGGCGGCCAAAGAACAAGCCTTCTGGTGCGCGGTTCCCTTCAATCAACTTTGATAATGTTGCCGCTTCTGTTGTTGTCAGGCGCACAGTCCAATATGCCTCATTCCAGCAGAAAATAAAGCACAGCAAAGCCGTTGATGCCAATCCACCCCATGCCAATGGCAATAAGATATCCTTGATTTCACCCCACAAGGTGACGCCATCCATCTTGCCAGCTTCGATAATCTCTTTTGGAATTTCCTTAAAGTAGGTGAATAGCATCCAAATCACGATTGGCAGATTAATCAAGCATAATACCAAGATTACGAGGAAATGCGTATCGAAAATACCTAAGAAATTCTTGGTCAAGAATGTCATTGGATAAAGCACTGCCGCCGCAGGAAGCATCTTTGTTGATAGCATCCATACAAGCACGTCTTTAGTGCGCTTCGTTGGGTTAAAGGCCATTGCATAAGCACAAGGCACACCAACAAATAGCGCAAACAACGTTGCAAAGCTGGCTGTAATGATTGAATTAATCGCAAAGCGCCAATAATCATAATTCTCTGTCATATTCAGATAATTTTCGAGCGTTGGCGTAAAGAAGAATAGAAATTCTGGCTTTACCGCATCCGCATCTGATTTGAAACTGGTGAAAACCATCCAAAAAATCGGAAAGAAGAAAATAATCGCTACTGTCCATGCCAGTGTTGGCCATAGGATGCGAGATAGCTTTGATGAAGTACCGATAACGGCCATGTTCTACTCTCCTTAATCAATCAAGCTCTTGCCAACCATGCGCAGCAAGAAAATCGCAACAATGTTGGCAAGGATAACCGCAAAAATACCAGTCGCAGATGCAGCACCAATATTATTCGAAGCAAACTCACCAATAAGATAAGGTAGATTTTTGTTACCATTACCTCGGCTGACAATTTCAATTTCGGCATAAAGCGAGAGATGAAAGATTGATTGAATCATAACCACAATAGCAATCGGACGCGCCAAATGTGGAATGGTTAGATACACAAATTGTGACCAAGCTGATGCGCCATCTAAAACAGCAGCTTCTTTTTGCTGTTGATCTTCAGACTGCAACGATGTCATGAAAATTAGCACAGCAAAAGGCGTCCATTGCCACGCAACCATCATAATCACCGCATAGGATGATGTTTGTGTCGCACGGAATGATAGCGGCTCAAATTCTGGCCATAGAGAGAAGAACCCGCCCAATAATGGGAATTCCCTCAAGCCTATTACAAGCTGATTAATGCCTTCGACAGCCAAACCGTTCAAGCCAAGAACCGGGTCTAGGATCATGTTAATCCACAGAACCGCATTCACAGCAGGCATCACGAAAAAGGGCGAGATAAGCAAAACACGCACAATGCCGCGGCCTGGGAAAGTGCGGTTGACTAGAACCGCAATCGCAAGACCCAAAACAACTGTAATAACAAGGATAGAGCCGACAATGAACAAGCTGTTCTGAACAGCGAACCAAAAATCTTTCGATTTATAAAGAACATATTCATAATTGCCAAAGCCACGCCAATTCGCCAATTGCGGCGTAGTCCATTCTGGCTTTCTCAAATTATTCAGAACATAGCGGATAAATGAGAAATACAAAGTCATGCCAAGCGGGATAAGCATCCACACCAATAGTAACAAGACTGCCGGCGCTTGAAGAAGACGTGTAAGTGTTTTGCTGAACATTTTACATAGCCTGTATTGTGCACCATTGATAATAGCCCAAAAGGTACCACCAAGCTGCTTTGAAAATACGAATTAAAACAATTAAATAAGTGAGTTGGCTAAGTGCCAAAACCAAATTTTTAAAGAAAAGTAAGAAGGCCTAGCGAACACTAGGCCTTCTCGTCTCAGGAGGTTGAGTTAAAAATAACCTGCTTCTGACATGATTGCTTCAGCTGCTGCTTGTGAAGCTGCTAGAGCAGCGTCAACTGACTTTGCACCTGAAAGGGCTGCTGCCATTTCTTGAGCTACTGCAGAACCCACTTCTGGGAATTCTGGGATAGCTGCGAACTGAACACCAACATATGGCTTGATATCTGTAGCTGCTGGAGCTGCTGATTCGATAGCTGCCATTTCAGCTGCTGCGAAACCTGCTACTGCCTGGAACTCAGGATATGCATATGTTGAAGCACGTGTGCCTGTTGGTACTGATGCCCAACCGAAATCTGGGTGCTCTGCAACGGCTTTGATGTATGCCTTTGAAGTTGCCCATTCGATGAACTTCTTAGCTTCGTCAGCATTTGGTGAACCTGCAGGAACGGCCATTGCCCATGCCCACAACCAGTTTGCACCTACAGCGTTACCAGCATTTGGTGACTGTGCGTATGCAACACCATCAACTTCTAGGAATGAAGCAGCGATTGTTGCATCGATCCACATACCACACTTGCCTTCGTTATAAAGAGCAAGAATTTCGTTGAATGAGTTACCTTCTGAACCTGGAGGGCCATAGTTACCCAATAGGTCTACGTAGAAGTTAATTGCTTCTTTCCACTGTACTGAATCGATTGTTGGACGCATGTCCGCATCGAACCAAGCACCGCCGAATGAGTTAACAACAGTTGTGATGAACGCCATGTTGTCACCCCAGCCTGGCTTACCACGCAAACATGCGCCATAAACGTCATTTGCTGGATCGTGGATAGCAGCAGCTGCTGCCTTCACGCGTGCCCATGAATCGTTGTCTTTGATTGTTACACCAGCTGCATCTGTTAGGTCCTTACGGTACATAACCATTGATGACTCACCATAGAATGGTGCCGCATATAGTGTGCCATTATGTGACAAACCATTGCGCATTGCTGGAAGCATATCATCGATATCATATGCTGCACCGAAGTTTAGTGGCTCAATCCAGCCAGCTGCGCCCCAGATTGGTGCTTCTTGCATACCAATGTTGATGATATCGTACTGACCACCACCAGTTGCTGTGTCTGAAGTAACCTGCTCACGTAGAACACCTTCTTCTAGAGACACCCAGTTAAGACCAACACCTGTTTCTGCAGTGTAAGCTTCAGCAACTTTCTGCATGTTGATCATGTGACCGTTATTTACAATCGCGATAGTCAGATCTGCTGCTGACGCGATTGAAGCACCTGACATGACGAATGCCATACCCAATGCTGCGTTACGTAAAGATTTCATAATCATCCTCCCATGAAACCACTTTGAAGTGTCAAAACGTTACCTACTAAAATACCGCATATGCCAATATTATTATGTCATTGATATATACTATTTTGACAGGTTAAACAAAGCGGTTAAGTGAAAAATCCTATTAGTAGACTGGAATATGAATAGGATTGGCAATAGGTGAAATGTAGTTAACTTATTGTAAATTATTAGAATTATCCATATTTATATATCTATTATCATAGATGAAATACTGTTTTTCTAAAGTCGAATATGATATTTATATGCCATTTAATGATATATATTTTCAATGTGGTCTTATTGTTTCGATACATATTTTTGTGACTATTTTTCCAAAAAGTAAAAATTGATACATAAAACCATCGTCCACCCCAGATAGATGAATTGATAGACCTGCAGTTTGGTGATGTGCCATTGCGAATC
>WTHV01000140.1 GCA_011525265.1 Alphaproteobacteria bacterium
CATCAATGATTGTGCAGATTATTAGCCGGAAATGTGATGGTTTTTCATGTTGGCTTGCCAGCGGGTAAAGGATGCGCGTGATATTGTAGCGTTGCGCAGATGAAGGAAGCGCCGAGATAGAAACAGCTAAGGGGTCGCTCTCATCATTTGTGATTGCCGGCTCCTCTGGTGCGACCGCTTTTAACGTGATTTTCATCTGTGCGCGTTGCAATAAGGGACGTCTTATTGATAAGGCACCATGACACAGGCTGTTATACCAAGGGGCATAGGGCGCGGTTAATAATTGCGAGAAGGCCAATGGCAGATAGGGCTCATCAGAGGGCCATCGCAACATGGTTGGTAGTTTTTTGACCTGATAATTAAAATCGCTAAAGCCCATTGCAGCACCTGGTACGATGAATGACATATTGGCCATGGCTGTCTCATCAAGCATGGCAAGTGCCGCGGCAGTCTCTAGACGGTACAGGCGCATATCGCACAAATGATGCATGGCAACAGGCAGGCTTGCTAAATGCTCTTGGGTTAAAAAAGAGAGCTCTTTGGTCATAAAGAGATCATGACGGCTTTCTACTTGTTGCAATAGCAACTGTGAGAGGTAGAAGCAGGCATCACTTGCATTTAAATTTGTATCAAGAGGAATCTGCTCTGTTATTGCGCCCTTGTTGCTTGTGATCATAATGGCATGAGGCATGAGCGAATATGGCTGAGAGCGGCAAATAGGGCGGAGGGTGTCACGCGATTGCCAATATCCACCGTTAATCTTTTGCCTTTGCGCGTGATTAATATTCCCCTTGCACGCGAAGTTGCAGATAGGCTATGCGCGCTATTGCCGTTTTGATCTAATTGTATTTTCATATCTCTAAATGCCAAGTTATGTGACATCAGGCACGGTCACGCGCCCCACGCCACGGGGAATAAGCGTCCACTATGCACGAGAATTATGAAAAAAGGGTTTACGCGGGAAAATCACTGGTCTTTTTTTCAAAAAAGCACATTATTTCATGACAATAGAGGCCGAACAGGTCGCCGAGCAGGTCAAAGAGACGATGACAGAAATAGAGATTCAAAATTTTGATATTGAAATAAAAGCTGATGGGCGCTGGTTTCATGAAGGTGGCGAGATTAAACGCACAGGCCTTGTGAAATTATTTGCCTCTGTTTTGTCTTGTGATGAGGCAGGGCGTTACTGGCTGACCACGCCTGTTGAAAAAGGTGAAATCAGGGTTGAAGATGCGCCTTTTGTGATTGTCGGTCTAAGGCGTGAGGGTCGCGGGGAATCGCAAGCTATCTATTTGAGGGATAATCTGGACCAAGAGCATCTTTTATCAAAAGATACCCCCCTTCATATGAAAGCAACGGGCGTGAGCGGGCAAGATGGTGGGGACGCAAAGCCCTATATTCTTTTGGATAAAGGCCTGTCAGCGCTGATTAAGACAGCCGTTTTTTATGAAATGGCTGATATAGCATTAGAGGCAGAAGGCGCAGACCCCTCATCAGATAAGATGCCAGTTCTATGGTCTGATGGGCAGGGTTTCTCACTTGTGGCACGAGATGATGCCTAGCATGGCCGTGCCTGATTTTACGAAAGGCTTAGCGCGTGCGCCAATAGCTGTGCCTATGGCTGACGATGTTGTGCCGGCGGCTGTTTTAATTGTGGTGACTCAAGATGAGGCGCCATCTATCATCCTAACAAGGCGTAGTGCGCATTTGCATAAACATGCGGGGCAAATATCTTTCCCCGGCGGGCGTGTTGACCCGCAAGATGAGACTCTGATTGCCACCGCTTTGCGCGAGGCACATGAAGAGATTGCCCTTCCTTTTGACCATGTGTCTATCTGTGGGTTTTTGCCAGATATGCTGACAGGGACAGGTTATAGGGTTACCCCTGTGGTAGCGCAAAGCACAAAAACAGCTGCGGCATTGCAAGACCTCTTATGCCCGAATCCAGAAGAGGTAGATGAGATTTTGATGGTCCCTTTATCGGTGCTTTTGGATGCTGAGAATTATGATAGCTTTATGCGTCATGATAAGGGGGTATCGTGGCGCAGTTGGCGCCTTATGTATGAGGGGCAGACAATTTGGGGTGCGACAGCCGCGATTTTACATAAATGGGCAATTGCGCTATTGTAAAAGGCCTATCAGCTCGTCAGAAAGAGGCGGTAACATGAAACGCTATTTGATTATCCTTATCGCTATTCTAGCGGGGCTTATTGCTTTTGCGATCATTGAAAAATTATCGCGCAACAAAGACGGCGGAATCAAAAACAGCCACGTGATTGGGGGAATTGTCTCTTTTATCACATTGGCGATTGGCTTGTTAATCCTAGAGATTGGCGCCGCACCACCTGAATCATCTTACGTGCCAGCAAAGCTGGTTGATGGGGTTGTGGTAAAGCCTGAATTCATTGCCCCCACAACTGAGTGACGCGTGGCCGTGACAAGGCATATAATAGCCCCCTCACTAGCAGCGCAATCGCTTATCACACCTGCTGTGCAACAAGCCTTTGATGTGGCGCGCGCCGCAGGCGGTGAAGGGCGGCTTGTTGGCGGTATTGTGCGTGACTGGCTTTTGGGGCGGTCTTTGGGTGATACTGATATGGCTGTGACAGTGCCGATTGCTGATTTTATGGCACAGGCACGCGCGCAGAATATAACGATTATTGAAACAGGATTAGCGCACGGGTCTGTTACCTTGCGACATGACGGCATAAATGTAGAAGTCACGCAGACAAGGGCTGATATTGAAACAGATGGCAGGCACGCAACCATCGGCTTCACCCCGTCTTTTGAAGAAGATGCCAAGCGTCGTGATTTTACCATCAATGCTATCTTTCTTGATGAGGATGGCATAATTCATGACCCGTTAGATGGTATGGCTGACCTTAAAGCAGGTCGTATCAGCTTTATCGGTGATGCTGCATTGCGCATTGCAGAGGATTATCTGCGGATTTTGCGCTTTATCAGATTCGGCGCAACCCTTGAAGGCTTTGTCCTTGATGCGCAGGATATGACAGCCTTAGCACCTCATTTTGGCGGGCTTGCTGACCTTTCTGGTGAGCGGATTATTCATGAATTGCAAAAGCTGTTTGGTGGTGCCAATTGGCCCTATGCTGTGTCTGCTATGCATGATATCGGCCTTGATAAGGTGCTATTTGGGGATGCGTTTTATCCGCTTCATCGCCTTTATGAGATGTTTGATAGTTGGCAAGTTGCGGCGGCATCTTGTCTCACCCCACTAGCGGGTGACGCGATGAATAACTTGCCTTTTTCGCGGGCAGATAAGGCCATGATAACAGCGCTCCTTGTACCTCTCACAGAGGCGGAAATGCTAGCTTTGCAGGGCGATCACTGGCATGAGGTAGCCCATTTTGGTGGGGCGTATTTCTATCAAAGATGCCTTGTGCAATCACGTCACCATGATATCAGTCTTGCCCAAAATCGTCTGAATGAGATTAACAATTTCACCCCGCCCCCTTGTCCTGTTACAGGCCATGATTTACAAGAGGCTGGCGTTCCTGCGGGCCCCGATTTAGGCGCGTTGCTTCGAACAGCAGAAGCCCATTTTGTTAAAGCATCTTATCAGAGTGATAAGGCAGATCTCTTGGCAAAATTGCGCCCGCAGATAGATAAGATAAAAGATTAAGAAAAGCGGCAAATAGATGACAAGAACTTCTGATATGACGCCAATAAAAGACGACCAAGACGCCAAAAAACAGCAAGCCGCGCAGTGGTTTGCCGCATTGCGCGATCAAATTTGTGCTATGTTTGAAGCAATCGAAGATGATGGCGCTTCTACGCCTTTGGGGGATAAGCCGGCAGGGCGGTTTGAGCGCAAAAGCTGGCAAAGAGATGGCGGCGGCGGCGGTGAGATGAGTGTCATGCATGGCCGTATCTTTGAAAAAGTGGGCGTCAATATCTCTGTTGTGCATGGGCAATTTGCGCCAGAATTTCGCCAACAAATCCCCGGCACGAATGAGGATGGCGATTTTTGGGCTGCTGGCATCTCGCTTGTGGCGCATATGCAAAACCCACACGTTCCTGCCGCGCATATGAATACACGGATGATCGCCACAACCAAAAGCTGGTTTGGGGGCGGTGGTGATCTGACGCCTATGTATGATATGCCAGATGCGGCAGCTGATTTTCATGCTGGTCTCAAAGGCGCATGTGATCGTCACGACGCAGGTGATTATGAGGCCTATAAATCATGGTGTGATGAGTATTTCTACCTCCCCCATCGCAAAGAGCCAAGAGGGGCAGGCGGGATTTTCTATGATCAGCTTGATACAGGCGATTGGGATGGTGATTTTGCCTTTACCCAAGATGTCGGCAAAAGCTTTGCTGAGACCTATAGCGCGATTGTGCGCGGCCATATGAATAAGCCCTGGGATGATAATGACAGGCACCATCAGCTTGTTCGTCGTGGCCGCTATGTGGAGTTTAATCTCCTTCATGACAGAGGCACGATTTTTGGCCTAAAAACAGGCGGAAATATCGAAGCTATTTTGATGTCTTTACCGCCTGAGGTGCGCTGGCCGTAAGGGGCATTTGCCATTGGCAGGGGCTCAGTTTTTCTATTGAACTATGCTCTCATAGGCAAAATGGTGGAAATTTGTCGCACCTAGCGGAAAAACCTGCTTTTTTGGTGGGAATTTTTTTTCCAATCTGATAGATGAATGGTCAAGGATTTACCTGTTTTCCTTCACGGCTGAAATAGCCATGTGGCGATGATAGGTGGGGGCTGTAGTGTGGCGCAGGAAAATGTGCCACGAAAAACAAGATGAGGGGAATATGGCAAAAACCAGTTCACAAACAACAGACTCAAGCGTGCCACAAAAGTCACGTCGTGATTTTATCGTTGTTGCAAGCTATGCAATGGGTGCGATTGGCGCCGGTGCAGTAGCGTGGCCGCTGATTGACCAGATGAATCCAGCTGCGGATACATTGGCGCTGGCGAGCATTGAAGTTGATGTCTCAAAAATTGAAGAAGGTCAGTCAATCACGCTGAAATGGCGTGGTAAGCCTGTTTTCATCCGCCACCGTACGGCTGATGAAATTAGCCGCGCTGATTCGGTAACTTTGGACGAGCTTCGTGACCCGCAAACAGATGCAGAGCGTGCTGAGAAGCCTGAATATTTAGTGCTTTTGGGCGTTTGTACACACCTTGGTTGTGTGCCGCTTGGTCAGAAAGTTGGCGAAGTCAAAGGCGAATATGATGGCTGGTTCTGCCCATGCCATGGGTCTCATTATGATACATCAGGTCGTATCCGCAAAGGGCCGGCACCTTTGAATCTTGAAATCCCACCTTACAGCTTTGTCTCTGACCAAGTCGTCAAGATTGGCTAGTTGGTTAGCAAGTAGGAGTTAAAGTATGTCTCAAACACAATTTAAAAATCCGGTTGTAAGATGGGTTGATCACAGATTGCCAATCTTTAGCATGTTGAATCATACATTGAATGATTACCCAACACCGCGCAACTTGAACTATTTTTGGAATTTTGGTTCTCTTGCTGGTCTATCATTGGTGATCATGATCGTCACTGGCATTACGCTAGCGATGAGCTATACACCGCATGTTGATTATGCGTTCGAATCTGTTGAGCGTATCATGCGTGATGTAAACCATGGTTGGCTTATTCGCTATATTCATATGAATGGCGCAAGCTTCTTCTTCATTGTGGTCTTTATCCATATGTTCCGTGGTTTATATTACGGCTCATACAAAGCGCCACGTGAATTATTGTGGATGCTTGGTGTTGTCATCTTCTTGCTGATGATGGGCACAGCCTTTATGGGCTATGTATTGCCATGGGGTCAGATGTCATTCTGGGGTGCAACAGTTATTACCAATTTGTTCTCTGCTGTCCCATTTGTGGGTGATAGCTTGGTGACATTCTTATGGGGTGGCTTTTCTGTTGATAACCCAACATTGAACCGTTTCTTTGCCTTGCATTATTTGATGCCATTTGTGATTGCCGGTGTTGTGATTTTGCACATTGTTGCCTTGCATAAATTTGGCTCAAACAACCCGCTTGGTATTGATATGAATGGGCCACAAGATTCAATCCCATTCCATCCTTATTACACAATCAAGGATTTCTTTGGCGTATCAGTGTTCTTAACATTGTTTGCCGCAGCGATTTTCTTCTTCCCGAATGCGATGGGTCACCCGGATAATTATATCCCAGCGAACCCGCTTCAGACACCTGCACATATTGTGCCTGAATGGTATTTCTTGCCATTTTATGCGATTTTGCGTGCTGTGCCTGATAAGCTTGGTGGTGTGATTGCCATGTTTGGTGCGATTGCGAT
>WTHV01000245.1 GCA_011525265.1 Alphaproteobacteria bacterium
TGTATAAGAGACAGGGGCAAGAGAGCTTGGCGGTGCAAAAACATCTGCTTTTTCTTATCCGCACCCTGATTGGCGCCTGTGGTATTTCTTGGCCCTTTTGGTCTTTTATTTGGCTGTGACCTATGGGTCTGAAAAACTCTTCACGCGCCTTATCAGGAAAGCTGATTACACCAAAAGGCAGGATAAACCTGCGACCCACGTATCAGGAGCGGTTTGATGACTTGTTTTGAAACATTGCAAGCCTATGGTCTGCGCTCACTTGGTATTGGCGAGCGTCTGTTGCCGCGCGCTGATATCACCTTTTGTGATCAGGTGGTGTTAATTGGCTCTGGTATGATATGGAATGTTTATTTCGGTGTGCTTGCGCTGTTTTTTGGCTTTTGGTTTGCCACCATGCTTGCTCTTGGAAAGGCAAGTGCTAATCCGTGGCTACAACGCCCTTCAAATGCCTTTATCTATTTGTTCCGCGGCTCGCCCTTATTCATTCAATTCTTCTTAGCCTATGAGGCCTTTGTCCTTTTGCCAAAGATTGGGGTGATTATTGATTTAGGCTTTGTTGTGATTGATGCGCAGACACGCTGGTTGACCAGAGCGTGGCTTGGTGCGTTGATTGTTTTATTCTTAAACACATCTGCCTATTCGGCTGAAATCTTCTATGGGGCACTACGCGGGATACCAAAAGGTGACCTTGAAGCGGCCGATGCCTATGGTCTGACTGGGTGGCGGCGTTTTCGGAAAATCATCTGGCCAACTATGCTGCGCTTAGCATGGCCTGCCTATACCAATGAAGCGATTTTTATGTTTCATGCAACCACATTGGTCTTTTTTTCAGGCTTTCCGGCATGGCGTCAAGCAGGTGATGCGCTCTATTATGCGAGCTATTTTGCTGATAAAACCTTCAACCCCTTTGTGGCCTATCCGATTGTTGCGGCATATTTTGTACTTTTGACACTGCTTGTCATTGGGATATTTTCAGTGATTGGGCGCCGTTTGAATCGGCATTTACCGTCGAATGAAGTGCCACGTCGCAAAATCAAATTACATCTTATACGTTAGGAGCTTATGGCGATGGCTTTGCGAAAAGAGATAATTAACGGCGATACCCCAAGCCAGTCTTACGAATTGCCAATTTATGAGTTTGGGCCACAGGGCGGCGTTAAGATTTATCTGCAAGCAGGTATGCATGCCGATGAGCATCCAGGGATGTTGATTTTGCATCATCTCTTAGATGCGCTTGAGGCGGCTGAGGCAAATGGCACATTACAGGCGCATTTTGTGATCTTGCCAGTCGTCAACCCTCTTGGCCTTGCGCATTTATCATTTCATATGCATCGCGGGCGCTATCATCCGGTGAATGGTCTCAATTATAATCGTGGATGGCCAGACTTTGCGAAAATCCTCTCAACACAATCTGATTTTGCAGATGGGCTATGCGATGATGCGGTAAAAAATAGAGCCTATGTGCGGGCAAAAATTGCTACCTATCTTGCGCAAGCGGCACCGATAACAGCGCTGGAAAAACAGCGTCATATCGTTATGCAGAATTGTTTTGATGCTGATATGGTGCTTGATTTGCATTGTGATGATCAGGCGTTGAATCATTTATTTATCATTCCGCAAAATCTCCCACGCTATCAGGGACTTGCAGATCGCATAGGCTCAATGGCGACATTGACAGCTGAAGATTCAGGCGGCGGCTCATTTGATGAGGTCTGGTCTGGCTTATGGGTCTCATTAGCGCGCCTTTTCCCTGATGTGCCATTTGGCGATCCGACCTTATCTGTGACATTGGAATATCGTGGTCAGGCAGATGTGCATGATGCCACTGCGCAAGATGATGCCCAAAATCTCTATGATTTCTTTTGTGATGAGGGCGCGATAGGTGAGGCGGCTTCGCGGCCAAAGCAAGATGGCGCACAGCCAAGCTGTCTTGCCGCGACTGAGATTGTTCGGGTGAAAGCGCCGGGGCTTATTGCCTATGATGTCTCATTGGGTGAGCAGATTGTAAAGGGACAGAAAATCGCTGATCTCATCTCTATGGATGGCCTTTCGCCCATGCGTGAGCGCACAGCCCTTTATGCTGGCACAGATGGTATCATCTTTTCGCTATTGCAGAGCAAGTATGTTTGGCCTGGCACATCAATTGCCAAAATTGCTGGCACAGAAAAGCTCGATAGCCGAGGAGATTACCTGCTCGAGGATTAAAGCACTGATTCCACAGCTCGTATCACCTTATCTGATTGCGGGCTTGTCATAGAAGAGAACCAATCCGCAATTTGCCCATCACGGCCAATCACATATTTATGGAAATTCCACCGTGGTCTACCGCTAAAGCCAACTTGGCTTATAACCCATTGGTAAAAGGGGTGTGCGTCATCCCCTTTGACGATAACTTTATCAGCGAGGTAAAAGCTGATATTGAAATTTACTTCACAAAAAGTGGCGATCTCTTCGCTTGTGCCTGTCTCTTGTCGGCCAAAATCATTTGATGGGATACCAATGACAACAAGCCCCTTATCCCCATAGGTTTCATGAAGCGCTTGCAGGCCGTCATATTGCGGCGTGAAACCGCATTGTGAGGCTGTATTTACGATTAAGAGCGGACGACCTCTAAACTCATCTAGTATAATCTTTGTGCCATCAATGGCAGGGAAAGAAAAATCATAGGCGCTCATGGCCTTTTCTTGTGATGTTGCAGGTGCTGTGAGGGCCATAATCACGGATCCTATTAGACTGAAAGATAAGATGATGCGCCTTATGAGATAGGGCATAGACTATCCTTGTAAAAAGGGGAGATACTTATGATATCGCATTACATACGGAAGACCGGGGCTGATGGTTTACTGCCAAACGCGCGATAACCATTTTTCCACAAGTCTTTGACCGCCAAATTCTACAGCGGCATTTCGTATAAGTGCCAAAGGGCCTTTAAGGCGCATAATTGTGCCAGTGGCTTCTGCCTTTTCGATAATAGGGCGCAGGCTTTGTTGGCGGGCTATCGCCCATTTGCGGGCGGCCTCACGGATGTCTTCTGCATCCTTTAGGGCAAGCGCGAGCTGTGCGGCATCCTCAAGGGTTTGGCCTGCACCTTGGGCAAGGTGCGGCGGCATGAAATGGGCAGCATCGCCGATAAGCACAACGCCATGCCTGCGCCAGCTTGATAATTGATTGGCAGGGGGCAGGGCAGCTGCGTGCCATGCGATATCAGCGTCACATAAAGGTGCCAAGACAGGCTTTGTACTAAGGAGTGATGCCGCAATCTTTGATGGTTCTTTGAGGCTTTTATCTGTGCAAAGTACCAGATTAATCATGTGCCTATCAGCATGAGGGTCGTGATAGGGATAGCTGACCAGATGATAGCCATCACCGAGCCATAATTGGGTGCGATTGGCAGAGAAATTCTGTGGCAAATCTGTTGCAGGAAGACAAGCACGAAGGGCTTGGCGCGTAATGAGCTGGGTGTTATTCGCACTGCCAACAAAGGCGCGTGCTATGCCATTTTGACCATCTGCGCCAATGATTAAATCAAAGTGATGAGTCTCATCTGCGGTGGTAATAAGGCTGGTCTCTTGCTCTGTTGCAGTGATGCTTGCCACGCTATCATCACAAAAGCGGATAAGGTCATGCGCCTGTGCTAATTTATAGAGCTGTGTGACAAGCGCACCTCTGCCAATGGCAGCATAGTCGCGACGTTGTGGCGCATCATGGTCTATGATGCTCAGGCAGGCATTTGTTCTAGCAGACCTGATTTCAATAGCATTAAGGCGCGTCAGATGAGGTGTCATCTCTGTGAGGCAATCAAGGGTTTCAAGTGCGGCAAAGCCATTAGGCGCTAATTGTAAGGCGCCGGCGAGGTCATGATGAGGGTGGCCAAAAATCACGGCACGATGTCCTGCTTTGGCAACGCCGAGTGCCGCAGATAACCCTGCTACTGCACAACCAATAATGCCAATCTCTGCTGATGTCATAAAACCCCTCTTATGCGGCACATCCTAACGTATCCTGCCTATTTTTCAAAATAGTGTGTGATACGAAAAAGGGCACCTTTTTTATCAAAAAGGTGCCCTTTCCATCAATTATCACAGTGCGCAGGGATTAGCCCTTACCGCGCCATGGAATAAGTTTCGCAATCAAGAAACGCATGAACATATCAAATGCCAAACCAAGCAGACCCATGATGAGGATAGTAACCCAAATCAATTCATAGTCTGATACGGTACGTGCCACGTTCTCGATAAAGCCGATACCTGTTGTACCTGCCAACATTTCAGCGGCAACCAACGTACCCCAACATACCCCAATAGCGATACGGGCACCTGTTAGGATTTCTGGTAGGGCGTTTGGCAGGATTACATTGCGCAAAATCTGGCGGTTTGACGCACCCAAAGAGTGCGACGCTCTGATTTTTGACAATTGTGTACCTGAGGCACCTGTTCTTGCTGAAATAACCATAATCGCAAAGGCAACCATGAATAGCAGGAAGATTTTACCATCATCTTGAATACCAAAGATGGTCAAAATTAACGGCGCCCATGCCAATGGCGGTACAGGACGATAAAGCTCAATCAACGGGTCAAAGAATGACTTGAAGAAGCGTGATACGCCCATATAGATACCCAATGGCACACCAAGCAAAATACCAATAGACAAGGCCACAAGAACACGGAATAGCGAGTCCCAAATGTGACCATCTAGCCATGGAATATAGCCCAAAGAGACCTCGCCTTGTGCAAAGGCAAGAAGGCCATCTTTGTAATTCGCTTGGAATGAGCCATCTGCCCCATGCGCGCCATAGCTGCCTGGCAACATATCAACAAGACCATCAGGGATAAGGAAGTCCACGACATCTGAGATGGCAAGCCATTTCCACCATAGTAATGTGGTGCCCTTATAACCGCCACCTGCATCAATATCAGGGTTGGCAAGCTTGGCAAATGTGGCAATCACATCCGCAGGCTTTGGCAACCATCTAGCAGAGCCTTGTTCTGTGCAAATTGTGCGCGACTTCACAACGCCCTGACCTGGTAAGAAGACCGCTTGTACAACGCGCAAGCTACCTTTAGCACCGCTAATAGAGCGGTCCAGATTATCAATGGCATTATTTACGATGATAAGGCTATCAGCAGGGAAAATCACACCATCATCAAGACGGCGGAAAATACGTTCTGCGGCTTTGACATGATTATTGCGTGCCTTGGCTGTGACCTCATCAAATGAGCCAGCTTTATTTGCCTCTTTTAATGAAGCAATTTCAGCTTTTGTCTGTTCAATTAAAGAGGTCGCAGATGATGGCATATTGCGGACTTTGCTAAAGGCCTCTGCGACAGCAGCGCCATCAGCTGAGACCATATCAAATAATACACCACGTGCTGTTGTTGCCAGCACCGGGATTTCATCGTCTGTTACGCCCCATGGTGGCTGGTCCAGTGCTTCTTGCGTTGGCACAAGACCATCATGACCAGCATCAAGACGCGCTGAGATCGCATCAAGCTGACCTGCCACAGCGGCAAGCTGTGTTTCTGCCTCAGACGACAGGTTCGCAGGATCAGAATAGATAGCCAATAAGGCAAGAGAATTGCCATGAATAGCAGATAGCTTTGCTTCTTCTGCCGATGTAAAGACACCTGCTGGCATATTGCTTTTTAATGTCTCAAGCTGCTGTGTATTACGAACCACCAAGTCAGTTGATTTGTAATAACGTGAGCTACCTGGCAAATTTGCCTTAATAGGCGACACGGCTTCATTCAGCTTACCAACTTGGCAAAGCTCATTGGCCGCTTGTGGGAAATAGGCGCGGCCCATACCCCATGAAAAATACATCCAGACAAGAAGTAAGGCAGAGATACCGCACACGGCCCAATACCAGCCACCTTTTGTACGCTCTGGATCGCCAAAGACTTCATCTGTTTCACGTGCGGCAGTTTCTTTGCGGCCAACATAAATTGACCAAATAAATGCAAGAACCAAGCCGATGATTACGACAGCAGTAATATCTGCTCTATGGTAAGAAAGCCAATTAAGCACCGCTCATGATCTCCTCTTCCATGTTCCAAATCATGGTTAGGATCTCTTCACGGACCTCACCAAAATGGTTGTTGTTTGATTTCACGAAGTGATTTTTTCAAACCCTGTTCTGCGAAAGGTAGCTGGTATTCTTTATGAATACGTCCCGGCCGTGGTGCCATCACAAATAGGCGTTCGCCAAGCAATAGCGCTTCTTCAACAGAGTGGGTGATAATGATGATAGTCTTGCCAGTCTCTTTCCATAGTTCAAGAATAAGAGATTGCATCTTCTCTCTTGTCAG
>WTHV01000145.1:0-2140 GCA_011525265.1 Alphaproteobacteria bacterium
GGCCGCGCGTCTTGAGCCTTTTGGCAAGCAAACAGGATTGCCGCTTGCTTTCTCTCAAAAAACAGCCGCCCAAGCAGATCATGATGCGCTTATCCCTATTAATGCCATACCCATTCGGGGGCGCACAGAGCCAGAGATTGTCTATAGCCACCTTGCACTGAGTGAGAAGACAAAAGCCCTTCATGAGGCCCTTGCCAGATTAGCGCATGAAAGACCGAAAAATCTGAAATCTGAATTTCAGTCACTACGCAAACAGCTATCAGCCTGTGCTGATTACCCTGATAGCCTTTTGGCGTATTATGATGAGCAGTTTAGATAGTTTGCAACAAGGTTGTGTTTCATTTATATCTAATTAAGCAATATATGTCAGTGAATGAGTTAGGCGGTCAAACCTATGTTTAAGCGTATGATGTTATGTTTTGGTCTGGGATGCACAATAATGCATTTGAATGTTGCGACCGCTCTTGCACAAGAGACAGCGCCAGTGACGGAAGAAGCTGCTTTTGATGCGGTTTTTGCCGACCCTGGTAATATCTTATTGAATTTCCAGCTTGCCTCTATTCAGTTGAAAAATGGTAATTTAAAAGAGGCGTCTGGTACACTTGAGCGAATTTTGATTTTGCTTCCCGATAATGCTGAAGCACAATCATTGCTTGCCTCTGTCCAGCTACGTCTTGGCAATAAGCCAGAAGCGATGCGCCTCTCAAATCTGATTTTAGAAAATGACACTGCCACAGCCGCCCAAAAGCAAGAGGCAAACGCGATTGTCGCCCAGTTAGAAAGTGAGCGTAATGCCTATAACTTCACTGGTGTTGCGTCTTTTGGCACTGGTGTGACAGACAACCCTATTGGCGGCTCAAGAGGCAATAAGGCTGATGGCGGTGGTGAGTTATTGGATAAGCCAGCAACAGCCGAAGAATTCTCAACAGCTAATCTGAATATTAATCTACAACGCCGCCTTATCTCGCAATTACCGCAGGATGTGAATTTGTCATTGAGCATGACAACAAAAGATTATGCGACCTATGATGCTGGCGACCTTAGCACAATCGGTTTAACAGCCGCTTATAGTGATACATTCCAATCAGGGCTATTGCGCACTTCCTTTGGCGCAACACGTATTCATATTGCTGATAAGCATTATATGAACAGCTATGATGCCAGAGCCACCTATATACAAAGCTTTGATGATGGCCTCTCAGGCACAATTGGCGCGTCTTTGACACGTCAGGTGCTAAAAGGCACAAACACAAATAAGACAGGCAATGTTGAAGGCCTCTCAGCAGGAATTGCGAAAATTCTATCACATGGCCGTCTATCACTTGATACACGCTATAACACCTCCGATATGACCGAAAAACAATATGGCAAGGTGACAAAAGGCGTGACAATCGGCTATAGCACACAAGCGCTTCCTGGCCTGACCTCTATTTCATTAGATTATGCCGCTGATAAATATAAGGATGAAAATACAGGCGTTAGCACAAAGACACGTGATGATAAGACATCAAGCATTCGTGCCAGCTATTTGATTGGCCTGCAAAGCTTTGGCCCACCAAATGGCTCAGAAGCCTTTTTGCAAGTCGCGGCGAAATATAGCAGTACAAAATCAAATATTGAAAACTACACCAAATTATCTGGTGAAGCCTCTGTTAGCATCTCACAGCCATTCTAGCCTAGCTAAGTGACGTCTTAGCATCCTTTAATTGGCGCGATAATAGCGATAACTCACCACGCAATTGCTGCTTTAGGACGCGTGCGCTTATCTTGCTATGATCTGAGAAACGCCACAAATAAATCGCATCAGCAATCGAACGGGCGCGATCATAAGCCGCTTTATCCATCACTTCTATTTTGCTGATATGCTCGTTCAAGCTTTCACCTATGAGGCGCGGGCTTGCATAATGTTCTACAAGCTTTTCAAGCGCCTTTTCAATCGCAGGACGCGTATGCGATGATTGTGATGCCAGACGCATAACAGCGAAAATCACAAAAATAATGGTGATGCATAGCCCAACCCCTGCGAGCAATAAAGCAAACCTATCTTCGCCATTTTTGCGCGATCCTGTCTCTTGGCTATCTGTACCATAATTCATAATCGCAAGCGTCACACGCACATTTAACGCATCAACATAAGCCA
>WTHV01000145.1:2240-20379 GCA_011525265.1 Alphaproteobacteria bacterium
CCATAATTCATAATCGCAAGCGTCACACGCACATTTAACGCATCAACATAAGCCACAGCTTGCTCAAAGCGCTCCATCAGCCCCCCTTTGGGACGCGGGGTTAGCGTGCGACCGTCAAATTGTGACTCCCCATAGGCTGAAAGACCTGTAAATCTGTCAGATGCCATTTGCATAACCGCCAATGTTGGGTCAAGGCGTTGCCATCTGCCATCATCATGGCGCACTTCTACCCACGCATGCGCATCTGATTGCTTCACAAGCCAATAGGCACCATAGCTGTTCCAATCACCGCCAAGATAGCCTGTTATAACATGGGCTTGCAGGCCACCTGCGCGCAAAATGGTGGCAAGGGCTGTGGCATAATAGCTACAAAAACCGCTTTTCCCCTCAAAGAAGAAATAATCAAGCGCATCAGTCTCTGGCATTGAAACAGATACATCATACGTATAATCACGGGTAAACAGAGCCATTGCCGCTGCGATAAAGGCTTTATCATCGGCAAATTCATCACGCAATTTTGCCCCATAGGCCTGCAAGCGTGGATTGGCTTTGGTCAATTGGGTAGAGCTTGGATAGGCATAATCATCAAATGTGCCATAGCGCGCTGTTAGTGAGACTTGCCTTGTATCTTGGCGTTCTCCTAAAAGTGCCTCACCAAAGCGATTATACCCAAACCCATCTGCGAGGGCTGTGAGAGAGGAGCCAGGAAAACCAGGCACTGGCAAGTGCGTCAAATCATGCGTATCTGTTAGAATCTGAAAGCGGACAAGTTCATCTGCCTCATCAGTTATGAAATTATTCACAATGCGCCTATCCCCCTCTCTTTGCCATTTCGCACCTATCTGCGTCGATAGGGTATAAACACGCCAATATTTTGGGGCTGGCTGATCTGGCAATTGCGGTATCGCACGAAAGGCAACATCGGTGCTAGCAAGCAGGTCACTCATCCCGCCGGGGGCTAGCTCATCTGTCAGGCCAATTTCTTGAGAGGCTGTGGCAAAGCTTGGTATAAAGCCTGTGCTAAGCCGCGGTATAATCGAAAAGAAGGCAACAATGACAAAAGCGGTTGCCGCAGAGCCAGCAATGATTGGTATCCAGCGGACAGATACACGTGACAACTGCCACCCTGTCAAAGCTGTTGCAAACCATAATAAGAAACCCAAAAGCCATGCCACAAGGCCAAGAAGAACGATAAATTGTGTTTGAAAAATAAACACAGAGCCAGCCAGAAAAATTGTCGGGCATAATCCGGCAGGTGAGATCGTATCTGTTTGTTCAAGACGCCATGTGAAAGGCAATAAAATCACAAGGATTGAGATGAAGAAATCAGACGAATTAAGCGGGAATAGCTGAGCTGAAGAGGCGATAAGCACGCACAGAATTGGCAATTGTGTCCACCAACGTTTTGCGAATGACCCAGCCCATGAAGCAAGCCAAAATAGCCATAAAGACAGCCCTATCTCAAGAGATAATAAGGTGAGTAATGGTATCTGCCATAAAGCAAGCTTTTGCATCACAGACACATCATGCCATTGCTGTGGTATCAGTCTTTTTGACGCCATCACACTTGCTCCTGACATAAAGCAAGCTTTCGTAATGCGGCATTAACCTCATCAGCATTATAGCGCGTTGCCACGCCATCCATCAGTGCAAGCTCAAACGGGTGCCCTGCCTCACTTGCCAAAAGAACGCCCGCACATAATACACGCAACACCCCCTCAAAATCACTAAGCGCGACATCTGAGAAATGCAACCTGACCACATCATTACCAGACGCCGCCCCTGTCTTATATAATAGGCGGTCTTTAGCAGCATATTGTTTCCAGCTAATGCGTGATAAAGGGATGCCCTCTTGCCATGTTTCAAGACTATCAGCGTTATATTCGCCCCTCTCATCATTCTCAAAATCAGCAAGCCGCTGATTGCCTGAAAGTAACAAAGACGCGCGGCTAAAATCAGGTGATGGTGCCACAAGCACAGATGGCAGAGATAGCCATTGCCATACACGCACAAGGCCAAAGGGAAAATGTGTCTCAACCATATAAGGCGGCGCAAGGTGCCTGCCACGGCTCATAGGCTTATAGGCAAGCTGATGACGCTGATATAGGCTGATAGCCTCTGCTGTGCGCTTTTTAGGCGCATCTGGCAGTTTCATGCGCAAATCATAGCTATAGGTCCGCCCCACAATATAAAAGCCAATTTGGGCAGGCTCTGTTGCGATTAACACAGTATCATCTGTTAATTCAGCACGTAGCGCATGCATATTTAACGCCGCCCAGATAACTGAAATCAGAAAAATCACAAATAAGACAACCGATAACAATAACAGCATATTATGCTGAATACGCACCGAAATCGCAAATACGCCAAAGACGGCAAGCCCAACCATAATGCCATGGCGTGTTGGCAGCGCATAAACACGGCGCCAATTCACTGAAAAAACAGGTCGGCGGCGAAGAGCTATTTTATGCGAGATTGTATCGAAGAGTGCCATGGGCAATAAGGATCACATCACGCTATGGAAGTGGTGTTTCATTTAAAATGGTGGCAAGCATTTGCAAACGTGCCGCCTTATCACCCCGCCCTAGACGGTGGTGAAGCGAATGTGGCACCAATGATTTGACATCATCTGGAATCAGGTAATCACGCCCTGCAAGAAAGGCTGACGCCTTGGCCAATGACAGGAGCTGTTGGCGATAACGAACCGATAATGTGATATGACAGCGCGCTTCTATCTCATCTGATAAGCGCAGCAGATAATCAAGAATATCATCATGCATCGCAACCGCACTGACCGCCTCTTGCATCGCGATCACCTCATCAGCACTGATAATGGCAGGCACTATGTCAGTTTGACGAACAGCCTGCTTTAAAATATCTTTTTGTGTTGCCACATCAGGGCGCCCAATCGCCATTGATAAAGAAAAGCGATCAAGCTGTGATTCAGGCAAGTCAAATGTACCAATATTTTCACGCGGATTTTGTGTGGCAATCACCAAGAAAGGGCGTGGCAATGGCTTTGTACTTGTATCAATCGATACCTCACGTTCTTCCATTGCTTGCAACAAGGCTGATTGTGTCTTGGATGGTGCGCGGTTTAACTCATCAGCAAGCAGGATTTGTGTAAAAACAGGCCCTTGTTTAATGGTGAAATCACCTGTTTGCCTATCAAAGATAGACAGGCCTGTAATATCTGCTGGCAGGAGATCATTGGTACATTGCACACGATTGAAATCAAGGCCAAGCGCACGTGCTAGGGCAGATGATAGGCTTGTCTTACCTGAGCCTGGCACATCTTCAATAAGCAAATGCCCATCAGATAATAAGCAGGTTAAGGCAAGCTCAATCGCTTCTTTGCGCCCCATAAACACAGTTGAGACAGCCTCTCTTATGGCATCTAGAACATCATGGTTTGATTTATCCAATGGCACGACACTCATTTTGCTTATTCCCTTACCTTACACTGCGCCCTTATTCAAAGATTTGCCCCTTTGGCTATATGGGCCATCACCTTTTATACGTCACCCTCACATAGGTAGGACGACTTATTTCATTAGTTTTCACTAAAATTTTGGTCAAAGATACCCCTCCCAAAGGATTGACAGCAAGCCTTTTTCACGCGCATCTTGCTGAAATAGAGGCTTGTTTTGATTTTGCAAAAGGATGGCACATATGGCTGTTGTTTCATTTACACGTATGGATGAAGGCACGAAGGATGATTACGCGCTTCTTCATGCGTTAGAGCGTGACTATGTGGCTGCTTTGCCAGACCGCTTACTTGCCGCGCTAGAAGCCCTTGATAACTCCCTTGCCGGTTATCAAATCTCGCGCCTGCAACATTCTTTGCAATCTGCCACCAGAGCAGAGGCAGATGGTGCAGATGAGGAATTAATTGTCGCAGCTTTAATCCATGATTTAGGTGATGATCTTGCACCTGAAAATCACTCACAGCTTGCAGCGGCAATTATCCGACCTTATGTACGCGCTGAGGTGACGTGGATTCTAGAGATGCATGGCGTATTTCAAATGAAATATTATGCTGATAAAATTGGCCTCAACCCCGATGAGCGCGACAGATGGGCCTCACATAAATGGTTTGCTAGCTGTGAGCGCTTCTGCCGTGATTGGGATCAAACAGCCTTTGACCCTGACTATCCCACAAAGCCCCTCTCTTATTTTGAGCCCTATTTGCGCCAAATATTCTCACGTCCCGCCTTTGATCCTGAGATCATTCAGTAAGAGGTTTGATAAGCTAATGATGGGTATTGAGCCTAGCAGCCGCGCGTTATTCAGCTCTGCCAACCTCATATTTTTCAACACGGGCACGTTGCTCGACATCTGTTGTGTCACTGACGATGATATTGGTTGAGCCTAGCAGGCCATCAATCACAACACTGCCATCTGTGATAGAGCCAAGCGAGCTGTTGAGCGTTGCACTCGCGCTATCACTACCTTGTGTGAGAGTGGTTGACGCCAACTCCACCTCAAAGACTTCCTGATTCACATCCAATATCATATCATTATCATCATCATAACCCACCTGATTTAGACCTTGAAGTGAGACATCGTTAAAGGTCTCAGTGGTTGACCCATACGCTACACCATCAATTTCAAGGTTGTTGATGGTAAATGAGCCTGAGGCAGTCGCATCTTGATAGGAAAACACATAATTATAGCTTGCTGTGCCTGAGGCTGAGGTTGCATCGCCACGCGGCGCGAACTCAAGACCACTGCTTTGGAAACGCACAGAGCCAAGATAGGAATCAGACAATAGCGCATCAAGCTGTGCCGAAAGTCCCGTGTGGTTCACATAATACCCCCCATTACCATCAGATAATAGGCGCATATATTCAGGCCCTGCCCCTGATGCAAGCATTGAGACAAGCTGTGAATCGAGATAGGCGTAATTGAAATCATTTGGCACATCTGTTAAATCAAGCCCTTGGGCTTGTAACTGGGAGACCAAATCACTATTGCCTAGAATAAGGCTAAATAAATCTTGGAGTGCGACTTCTGTTTCGCCATTGGCAATCAGCGTTTGTTCCACTTCGGCTGTGAAATTCGCAATCACTTCTTGTTCTACGGTAAGGGGCACGCCGGCAATAACTGTGCCTTCTGCTCCCTCGGCTGTGCCTTCTGCCTCTTGGGCAAGGGCTGGTGCGACGACTGTTGCCTCGCTTAAGATAGAATCAAGCGCTTCGACTGAGAGCTGAAACGGCGCTGAGACAAGTCCGCCAGCAGAAATGCTTGTCCCCCATCCTGGCTGGAAAATATCAATCCCAACAGGTGAGGCATCTGATACCACATTAATCGCGCCTGAAAGCAAAATCACATCTGATTCACCTTCCTCAGTCACGCGCCCTGCCACAGTTGTACCTCTGATTGAAGCTGTGGCATTTGGCAATTTCAGCACCATAGCTTCACTGCTTTTCTTGCTAATCTTGCCAGAGACAAATTTAAAAGCCCCCTTTTTCACAGAGGCGGATAGGCTGCCGGCGTCATTGCTTTGTGGATCATAGATAAATTCATCAAACACCAGCACCGCATTGGGGCCGATTGTAAAGACCGTCTGATCTTTTAAAAGAATCTGAAGGCTCGTATCTGGGCCTGTTGTAATCTCATCATCAAGGTAAATTGGGTCGCCAATACCGGCAATGCGGCCAATATTTTCGCCATCAGGTGCCTGATACCTTACCTCAATCATGCCTGAAGATGCCGCTACAACCCCTGAGATAGGACGTTGTAACTGTGCATAAGCCGCCGGAATTAACGAGACCACACCCAAAAACAGACAAAATAGACGAAACATACACGCACCATAATAAAGGATAATCCATATGGGCTAAGATTACGGCAAAAGATGTTTTAGGTCAAAGTGAAGTTAATGATGGAATGCTGCGCTTACAGGGTGCTTCTCACCTACTCTTTGCGTGTATCCCAATATTCATCACCATAATCATGCAAGATTTCTTCACCTGCCGCGATATCTTGTGTGGCATAGAAGCGGACAAAGCGATTATCATCATCAATTTCCCAACTGGCATTCGCTTGGGTGCTGTGATTATAGAGCATCCCATGCCCCATCATTAATAGATAATCTCCTTCAGCCCCCGGGCTGTTGAACAGATAGTCATTTAACCGGTTCGCTTCTTGTAAATCATCATCATCAATCACCAAATAGGTGCAACGCTCAATCGTGTCATCTTTTGCAATAGGCGATAATGCAAAGACACCATGACCGTGAATAGCGGAATCTCGTACGATGATTTTCTTATCTTCACTATTCATAACTATCTAATGCCTTGTTTTTATGCGCTATTTTTATGATTTGACCCATGATGAGACTATGGGCTTCTCTTATAGCATAGAGTTAAGATGAAAGGGGACAGGAATCTGAGTAGACACAGGCAGATTTTCCCACCCCAGAATCACCCTTTTGTTTCTATTTTAGAAATAGTCAATTTTTGAATTTTAAAATTACAATTTTTATGATCTTAAATTACCAAAATTTGAAATAAAATGTTAATTTTATACGCTATATATTTTGTAAAATTATAATTATTTTTTCTTCAAAAAAGGGGTTTACTCTTCGATGCGAAATAGCGAATAACCTATCCAACAGCCGGTGGCCGAGACCTTCCTCCCACTCAGCCACCGGCGAAAACCTTAATCATGACACACGAAAGGGACCAGAATTATGGACCAATTTATTGAATATCAAAAGCGTATCACTTCAAACTTCGTAAACCGTTTTGTGAAGAACGTACAAGTTTCAAACACACGCCGTGCACTACAGCAGCTAGATGACAGAACATTGTCAGACCTTGGCATCCACCGTGCACAAATCAATTCATATGTCGCAGATATCTATAAGGACGCTGCATAATAGCACCCTCTTAGATTAGGCCAAGCGCGCCATCACCATAACCTCCTCCCTTATGGTATGATAGGTCGGCTTCGCCTCTGACATCAAAAGCCCTAACAGCTAATGTTGGGGCTTTTTTATTGAGCGCCCTCTTCCTCAAGCCGATTGTGCAAACGCAACATTGACGCGCGTGCAAGACGCCTTATCAGATGGTTTCGCCGCGCGCCTGCAAGCTTCTTCACAGGCGCCTCACGCACAATATGGCAATCAAAGCCATCTGTTATGATAATCCCACAATCAGTGGGGCCTGGCAGTATCTCAAGCGGGAAATCATCGCCAACAGCGAAATAAAACGAATCTGCCCATTCACAATAATCCTGCCATTTCTGGTCAGTCTTAAAGTCAATGGCTGAGGATTTAATCTCTATCAAGATAATCGTCCCATCCTTGCCAAGACAGGCCATATCAGGGCGACGATTTGTCTTGAGGGAAAACTCCGCTAGACAAGCAAAACCGCGCGCCACAAATTCACGGCTAACAGCACTATAAATCCGACTAGCTTGCATCACTGCCCCCTTTACCAAGAGACAAAAAGATAGGGTACTTTATTGCGGCAAAGCAATCAGAACTTCGTTTCGGCGTAATAAGGACGGTGTCCATGGCCCATTATAGACCGCATAATGTGCCACCCCATCATCAGGCAGTTGTGAGGCTTTCAAAGCTGTGCGAAGTAGGGCTTCATGGCGGGCAAAATTAGCCATGCCTTTTTCATTTCTGGCATCTCCTGAAAAGCGTATTGCGGCAAAGCGCATTTGCTCTTGACGGTCAAGGCGCACATAAGGGCTTTGTGGCTCTGGCAGGCCGCTTGCCTCATAGCGTGGGGGCATAAAAAACCGGACTTCCCACACATCATCTGTCTTGTTTGATGCCTTTTGGCTTGTGGTTTTATGTGTTGTAACAGGCGTTGTCATGCCAATTTTTTCTTGCCCACCATTGGCACCAAAGATGTAATTAGCAAGCGGGCGGAAAGCGGCAGAGGATGCATCACGCCATGAATCACCTTGAACACGCACATAAGCAATCAGAACAGCGTCATACTCTCTGACCTCAGCCTGAATGCTGCGCAAAGCCTCAGGGGTATCAAGCAGTTGATAAGATGGCTCATCAGATGCCATAGCAGCTCTCCCACTTAAGATGATAGCACAGGCTATTAGAAATGATAAAAATGCGTGTTTCATATAAGGTTTTACGCATATGTGATGAAATTGGTTTTTCACCTGACAAAAGGCATAAGCACGCCTTGCAGGCTAGCGCTCAAACTGCCATAGTGAGGCATGATTTCTCATCTTTTCAGCCAATATGGTAGCCGCTTGACAACAGGCACCTCAGAATTTCTTTATGATGCCCTGCTAGCAGATGCGTCATTGGCACCATTTTTTGAAAATGTCGATATGGACTCACTTCGCACCCATATGGCTGATTTTATTGGCTCTATCACAGGCGGCCCTGATGTTTATAAGGGGCGCTCGATGGATGAGGCACATAAGGCTTACCGCATAACGCCCTATCACTTTCAAAGGGTTGCAAGTCATCTTCATGATGCGTTATTGGCGGCAGGTATCAGCCAAGCAGATACAGATAGCATTCTAGCTGAGGTCGCAAAACTACGCGCAAGTGTGGTAAATGCCTCTGATACAGCAGACTAGCGAAATGAGACTTTATCAGTGAAAGCGCGCGACTATGATCGTTTATGTTGATGCGGATGCCTGTCCTGTCAAAGAGGAAATAGTCACCATAGCCTTGCGTCATAAGCGGGCGGTGAAATTTGTCTGTAATGGCGGCATTAGACCCTACCCTCATGAACTGATTGACCTTGTCATTGTCTCTTCTGGCCCTGATGAGGCAGATAAATGGATAGCAGAAGAAATTACACAAGGCGATGTGCTTGTCACAAGTGATATTCCCCTTGCGGCCAAAGCCGTTGCCAAAGACGCCTTTGTCCTGCGCCCAGATGGCTCTGCCTTAACAGCCGCAAATATTGGCTCTATATTGGCAACGAGGGATTTGATGGCAGATGTCCGCGCTGCTGACCCTTTTTATCAAGGCAAGTCAAAACCATTTTCTGGCATGGATAAGGGGCGCTTTAAACAACAATTTGACCAGATCTTGCGATCTGCGTGACTTCTATCTTATCAAAGAGGCTTTTATGACACGCTTTATTTACAAAATTTGCCCAACTGACATCTGGCAGGAGGCTGAAAGTGCTGGCAGTTTCACAGGTTCAGGCATCGATATCATAGATGGCTATATCCATTTCTCTACAGCGGCACAAACCGCTGAGACATTAGCTTTGCATTTTACCAAGCAAGATGGCTTAACCCTTGTTGAGATTGATACAAAGTCACTTAATATCACATGGGAAGAATCACGCGGTGGTCAGTTATTCCCTCATCTCTATGAGGCACTACCCCTCTCAGCTGTGAGGCAAAGCTGGCAATTGACGCTTGATGGTGCTGGCATCCATCAATTACCTGATTTATCATAAATCAGGCTATTATCAGATTATTTGGACGAGACCTATAATGGAAAACCCTTCACCAGAACAATTAGATCAGATGATTGAGGCTATTTTTGCGCGCTGTGATGCGTTGCGAGAGGCACATGATCTTGATTATCCCGGCAATGTGATCGGCTTTACTGAATTGTTACGGCTTACCTTTGATCAGGACGAGCAAGGGCGCGCAATTTTTGCAACCATGGATGAAGAATTATTTACGACCTTGTTTCAGCTCTATGATGATAGGCGCAAAAATAAAAGCACATAGATAAATCAAAGCAAAAGAGAGATGTATGAGCCATATTCATGAGGCGATAGATTATGTCGAATTCCCTGCCACAGACATAGCGGCCACAAAGGCCTTTTTTGAGCAGGCTTTTGGATGGGTGTTCACAGATTTTGGCCCCGAATATACAGCCTTTAATCGCTTGGATCGCAATGGCATTGAGGGCGGCTTTTATAAAAGCCCGTTGCGCTCCAATTCAGATGAGGGCGCGGCGCTTTTGATATTTTATTCAGATAATTTGGAAGAAACAGAACTGAAAATCATGCGTTGTGGCGGCCTTATCACAAAGGCTATTTTTGCGTTTCCAGGTGGCAGGCGTTTTCATTTCACCTGCCCATCGGGAAATGAATTTGCTGTATGGTCAGAGGCTTAACGCAAAACAGTGCCCCTAGGACGCTGTCTTTTTGCATGAACCATTAGATGGTGGAGCGTACAAGGATTGAACTTGTGACCCCCTCGATGTCAACGAGGTGCTCTCCCGCTGAGCTAACGCTCCCCAGTCACCTAATGAGGCTTGTAGATAGGCGATGCGTTGCTATATTGTCAAGCACTTAAATCATGCGATACAAAGATATGAGCAAAAGAGTTTACGAAATCTAATCATGCCCCACCTTGACGCCCGTCCATCTTCAAAGACCGCACAATTTATCCCGTTGCAAAGCCAGCATTGTGCCTTACAAGATATCCCGCCTTTTGCATTAAAAGCGGCAAAAAATTCAGGTCCTGTGGTGATTTCTGCGCCTCATGGGGGCATAACATACCCCCGTGATCTCTACCCCCTTGATGAAGAGCGCCTTGCTCGCTTTCGCTCTCTTGAAGATAGCGGCACGGCCGTCATGTCAGAGTTGCTTCATTCAGCAGAGCGCCCTGTTCTTTCAGCCATGCTTGGGCGCGGCGTTATAGATTTAAACCGCCCGGCAGATGCGCTTGACCCGCTATTATTTGATGAGGCGATTGAACCCCTGCCTGCCAATAGCCCTTATAGCGCCTATGTGACGGCAGGTTATGGTGTTATCCCACGGCTTTGTGCCAATCGCAAAGCCCTTCATAATTCACCGCTTTGCTTGACAACATCTCGTGAATTATTGGCCGATTATCATAAAGCCTATCATGTCAAATTAGGGATGCTTTTGGCACAAGCTGGTAATGAGGCTGTGCTTATTGATATTCATTCAATGCCACCACGCTCTGCGGGTAAAGCTTTGCCTGACTTTATCTTTGGTGATGATTTTGGCACAAGCCTCGCCCCGCATTACCGCACCCTTATTGAAGCCATCATGAAAGAGACGCCCTATAGCTATGGGTGGAACCACCCTTATGCCGGCGGCTACATCACAAAGACCTATGGCGGGCATAATACAACGCATCATGCCTTACAAATTGAGGTTAATCGTGCGCTTTATACAAGTACAAATCATCGCATTAGCCTGTCCGCTATTGAGGCGATAGCCGCGCTTTTAAATCAACTTATTACGGGCATTGAACAGTATCACGCAGCATCTCTTGCGGCGCAATAGCTGTTATTTGACGTAAGGGTTTTGACCTTTGCGCATAACCATACGAACAGGGATCCCATCAAGACCAAAATCCTGACGAAGCCCGCCTATCAGATAGCGCAGATAATGTTCTGGCAAATCAGCAGGGCGGCTGACAAATAGCGCAAATGTCGGTGGACGCGATTTCACCTGTGTCATATAGCGGATACGCAAGCGGCGCCCTTGCACCAATGGTGGGGGGTGTGCTTCAAGCATAGGCTCAAGCCAACGATTAAGGCGACCAGTTGAAATACGGGTATTCCACACACGTTGTATCGCTAAAATCGCTTTGAATAATTTATCAACGCCCTTGCCATGCATGCCAGAAATGGGAATAACAGGCACGCCGCGCAATTGCGCGAGTGAGGTATCAAGACGGTCATGAATTTGTGTCAAAGCCGCCTGCTTATCTTCGACCGCATCCCACATATTCACCGCAATCACAAGTGCGCGGCCTTCATTGGCAACATGGCGCGCAATTGCCATATCTTGTTTATGAGGCGGTTGGCGCCCATCAAGCATCAACACACAGACTTGGGCATATTGAATGGCACGTTCAGCATCATTGACCATCAAGCGCTCAACCGTGTCAACAACACGCGCTTGGCGTCTGATACCGGCAGTATCTACCAGTTTAAAATCACGCCCCATATAAGAAAATGGCAAGGCAATCGCATCTCTTGTAATGCCTGCTTCAGGGCCTGTTAGAAGTCGGTCTTCGCCAATCAGCGTATTGACAAGGGTCGATTTCCCCATATTTGGACGACCAATAATGGCCAAAGATAATGGCGCTTCTTCATCGCCCTCAACCCACATTTCCGGGCCGTCTTCATCATCTAGCGGCAATTCCTCAATAGAATCTTCTGCCTCTTGGTCATCTTCTTCTTCGCCAAATAAGGCGGCGACAAGACCAAGCTTTTCTGCTTCTTCTAGGATGGCGTCATGCAAATCAACCAAGCCTTCACCATGCGCTGCTGATACAGGTACAGGTGTGCCAAGACCAAGCTCCCACGCTTCTGCCGCACCAGAGGCGCCTTGCTTGCCCTCACATTTATTGGCAAGCAAGATTACTGGCCGATTTGCACGGCGCAACTGGCGCGCAAAGAAATGATCATCAGGCAAGAGGCCAGCGCGCGCATCAACCACCATCAAGATGATATCAGCTAATTCAATCGCTCTTTCAGATTGAGACCGCATACGCGCGGCAAGCGTGCCCTCTTTGGCTTGTTCAAGACCTGCCGTATCAACAAGGCGAAACGCCATGCCTGCCAATGTCGCATCGCCTTCACGCCTATCTCTTGTGACACCTGGTTGGTTGTCGACAATCGCGTGCTGTCTGCCTGTTAGACGGTTATAAAGGGTCGATTTACCAACATTTGGCCGACCTACAATCGCAATGGATACCATAATTTTAACGATACACGCTCACTGTGCCCCTAGATGACAGCACCACCACAGAATTCTGCGCAACCGCAGGGGCAGTGGTCACAGGACCCGTTGTTGAAACTTTATTGACAAATGCCCCAGTGGCCGCATCAAAAATATGCATATCCCCTGCTTCACTAATCACAAAAACATTATTAGATGCCACAACAGGATTACTGTAACGTGGCAAATTCTCTGAGGCAATCACACCGCTTGGCAAAGCACCTGGCAAGTCTGCTACCCAGCGCGCCGCGCCATCAGAGCGACGCAACGCATAAAGGCGCCCTTCGATACTCATCACATAAATCGTATCACCGGCAAGCCACGGCACCTCAATTGAGGTCAATGGCTGTTCCCAAATATCAATGCCAGATACCGCCTGATAGGCTACCATGCGACCTGATTGGGCAATCACGAAAATCAACGTGCCATCATGCACAGGATGAGCGCGTACATCACCTAATTCTTGCAAAGGTGTTCGTGGATTAAAGCTTGCTAAGCTATCTGCCCAGAACAAATCACCTGTCTGCGCATCATAGACAGACACCTCACCACCCGCGCCGGCCAGAACAACCTCACCACCAGCAAAGGCAGGTGCAGGTGCGCCAAAGACAACCGTATTTGAAGCCAAGCCAGAGCGCTCCCATAATGGCTTGCCTGTCTCAGCCTCATACACAAATAGGCGGCCATTAATATCGGTGACCATCACAGCATCATCTGATAATAATGTTGGGCCTCCTTTTAAGCGATCACTATGGGTGATGGACCATAGCTCTTCACCTGTTTCAGGCGATAAAGAGACCAACTTATAAAGGCTTGCATGAACCAGTAATTGTGTATCATTTGCCGCGATACCGCCCACAATGCCTGCCCAAGGATCATCGCTATAGGCCTCAATGGTTACAGTCCATTTGGCCGCGCCATCAGCCATGTTAAAAGCATGAAGACTGCCATCTGCCCCGAGGGCATAGACGCTGTCATGCGCGATAACAGGTTGTGCTAGCTCCACTGTCACATCATCAACACCTTCGATAGAGGCGTCCCATGCCTTTGCAAGTGGCCATTCCAACGATAGATGCCCCCCTGCATGACCAGAGCTTTGGCCTGCATGACCATGAACCATATTGATTTCCACAGCGCCAAGCGAAGGGGTCTGTGCTGCGGCATCTGCATCTATTTTCACAACCGGAATCTCTGGCAAGATTGCCGCGCGTTCGCCTGGCAGGATTAACTCAGGCTCACTACAAGCGGCAAGACCAAGCAATGCCACAGGCAAAATCAGTTGGCGCACCAGCTGACGTGATGATGAGAAAAAAGATGTTGCAGTCATTACCGCCTCTTAAACCTAATTTTGGCCTTCTAGAACCAACGAAAGCGTTGCCGCACGTTGGCGCAAACCATTTGGAATATCTTGTAGCTGATTAATCTTTTCAAGATAGCCTTTGGCCTCAGAAATTTGACCATCGCGCAATGCCAAATCTGCCATCAACTCAAGGGCCAGGCCTTGTGTTGGGCCTGTGGCTTCTGATAGAGGCGCGACCAATTCTTGCAATTGTGATGTTGCGCTATCTTGCGGGGCGTTTGTTACAGCAAGCAAGGTGGCAAAGTCACGATAAATCGCACCAAGCGTGCTGTCATTGGCAAGGGCAACGTAAATATCAAATGCGTCTGCCTTTTTATCTATGCTAACCAACTCAGCCGCGGTGACAAATTTGGCAAGCATCTCATAGCCACCTGCCAAATCACCCTCAGCCGCGCGCAACGCTGTGCCAATCTCATCTTCGCCAAGCGCGTCAAAATAGGCTGTTGCCGCTTGTTCGCGAACCGAATTCTGATAAATACCATAGCCTTGGATAGCAACCACGACCGCAACGACAGCCGCCGCAAAGCCAATAATGATTTTGCCGTATTTAGCAAATAATGCCTTCATACGTTCTTGTTTTAATTCTTCATTAATTTCATCAATAATATCAGCCATAATAATACCGCTATCTTCGTTGCATTTGCTGGCATAGAGCCTATGCGCAGCCAATCGTTCTGAATTTTAAATTACGTAAGGGATTGATTTTACCCCCTAGAGGCCACACCATATAGGATATCGCTGAAAACAGCCAGAGCTAAACGCATATGGCAGGTGAAAAAGTCACCTTAAAATAGAAGAGACAGACTAAAAGGACCAGCCCCTCTCATGAACCCTATTCTGACACAGAGACGCAAAGATAGACCCTTTTACTTCTCTAAGCCAGAATTCACAGCCATTGTGGCAACCTATTCTTTGCGTGTTGCGGCTGCTGAATGGCGTGACTATGCCCTTGATAACACACCAAAAACAGCGTTTTTCTCTATTTATAAAAACAGCCATGAAACCCCTGTTTTCATCATTGAAAAACACCGCCCACAAGGCAAAGAAGACCCGTTATTTATCCTGCGCGATCGCAAACGTATCCTTGCACGCTCTGCCAAATTAGACCGTGTCCTTGCGCAATTTGACCGGCTTCCAAAATTGGTGACCGGCACCTCTTAATCACCCTGTTCGTCATTTGGACCTGATTTTTTCTCTCGTTTTTATCTTGAATATAAGTTAAATCTTTATTAGAACAAATAGTGAACAAAATAACAGTAATAGTGCGTAAAACGTAAGTCAGGTAACAAAAATGGGTGCATTCAAGACCGAATCAATTGCCAAAACAGAACCATGTAACCCAACATTATTGCAAGATTTGAAAGCTGAGGGTTTGGATGTATTTTGTTGGTGCAATCGATGCGGTCACAATGCTGAGGTTTCGCTATCGGTCTTCTTAGAGCGTTTTGGCCCACATTATCCTGTGCCAGAGTTAGGGCGTATTATGCGGTGCAAAAATTGTCAGGCAAATGATATTGCCACACGCCCTGCTTGGCCCTCTTATGGGGGGCAAATAGCACGTCACAATCGTTAGCCTTATCAGAAATGCATATTGCACCAAGTGCCTAAACAAAGTACATAATGATAGTCTAGCTAGTAAGGATCATCAAAATGAATCAGACTGAAATTTCACAGCTCGAAGCTTATTTAAAAAAGCGTTTCGGCAATCAGGACATCGCTCTTATCCATCGCCCACAAGCCAGTGATTCTGTTGAATTTGAAATTGATGGGGAAACATTAGGCATTGTCTATCGTGATGATGAAGATGGCGATATTTGCTATCATGTGCAGTTAACGGTTCTGGCCGAAGATTTGTCGTAAGACAATTGCGCCGCTACCTTTTCACGTGCCACGCTTAACAACTATTCTGCCGATTGCCTTTGTGGTAATTTGGGCATCTGCCTTTATTTCCGCCAAGGCCATTATTGCTGATGCCACCCCATTTGCGGCCTTGGCATTTCGCTTTGCGATTGTCACAGCAAGCTTTGCCTTATTACTGGTTTTTTTGACAAAAAAACAATGGCTTAACAAAGCACAAATAGGGCACGCCTCTGTGACAGGGTTGTTGTTTCACGGGTTTTATTTGGGCGGCGTATTTTGGGCGTTAAGCCATGGGTTAAGCGCAACATTGGCAGCACTCATTGCCTCACTTCAGCCAATCTTTGTCGCCTTGCTAGCAGGGCCTTTATTATCAGAGCGTATCACGGCCAAACAATGGCTTGGGATTGTGCTTGGCTTTAGTGGGGCTGTTCTTGTTATTGGCTTTGATGTGGGAAATACAATACCGCTTTTGGGGCTTTTGACCTGCATTGGCGCGCTATGTGCAGCCATTACTGGCACATTATATCAAAAGAAATTTGGCCAAGATTTACCTCTCATTCCGGCGAATATTGTACAAGCAGGTGCCGCCACTTTATTGCATATTATCCTGATCAGCCTTTTCGAGACGCCAAACATTACTTTTAGCAACAGCTTTATCACCGCTATGGCATGGCAGATCATGGCTGTTTCATTTGGCGCTTATGTGATGTTGTTAGTGCTATTGCAACGCGGTACAGCAAACCAAACATCAAGCTTGCTATTCCTTGTAGCCCCTGTGGCCGCTTTGCAAGCTTGGCTTATATTAGGAGAGGTGATGAGCGCCATTGATATGGCAGGCCTATGCCTTGCTTCGCTTGGTGTTTATATTGCCACACGCCCCTCTAAAGACGCCCAAGCGCACCCCTAGCCTGCAACAGCCTGTTCAACATTGACGGTCTGAATAATATCATCAATCAAGCCATTAGCGAGCAAGTCACCCAAATCACCCTGCTCAATAAAAATACCAAAATGCTCTGTGCCAAATTTGTTGGCCGGCACCCAGCCAAAGGCAAAAGGCATCGCCTTTGGAAAACACTGCTTTGCCATGGTCATCAGCTCTTCAGCATCATCATAATCATGGCTTACCGCAAGTGCCGCCGCATGGGCTTTTGGCTTACCGCCCCCCACTGACATCTCAACCTGCATGGTAATAATCACATTGCGCGCCTCATGCGCGCTCATATAGGCAGATAATAGCCCCTCATGCTGTTCTATGACCTCGGCAACAGTCACAAAATGGCAATGTGGTGCTTCGCTATCAAAATCCGTCATAAAACAATTCCCCTATGGTTCTGCATCAAAACCTACAGCTCGTTGGTCTGATATAGGCGGTGTTATAGCATATATATTTGCGCACAAGCATCTTGTTTATTCACTGGTACTTACACGCCACTTAATAAGACCCCCCATATGGCGGAAAAGATGTGGCACAAAGCTTGCTGTTAATCGCAAAATAAGCTGTCCTCATACGACAAGCGAAACAATACAGAAAGGAGGTGGTCCAATGTCTAATGTTGTGATCCTTAAATCATCAGCTGGTAAAACACTTTTTTCACTGGAGCAAACTTCTTTGAAACAGGTCTTTACCCGTTAAAGGGTAGGATATTCTCTCAAAGACTATCAGCACCCTTTTTTCGAAAAGGTGATGATTGTGATTTCAAGATGGAAAAGGCTAGCGTGCAAGCGCTAGCCTTTTTTTATCAAACACGGGCTATTGCAGCAACGCCCATATCACCACGGCTATGGTCAGCAAAATAAGCCCTCTATTTAACGCAGGGCTTGTGCCTAATTGTGATTTCAATAATGTGCCAAGCCAACACCATAAGGAATGGAAAATCAGCTGTATGACCATAAAACTCAAAGGGGCAAGCGCATAACGCTCAAACACGCTGTCATAGCCAATGATAAATTGTGAATAGGCAAGCGTTGCCATGACCCATGCTTTCGGGCTGAGCGGATGCACAAACAGCCCTGAGACAAAACCAAGCGGCCGCACAGGGGCTGTGCCTTTTGTGCCAACATTCCAGCCGCGCATCGCTAAATAGCAAAGATACGCTGCCGATAAAAAGGCAAAAATCTGTGCGGCAATGGGTACCGTGACAAGAATTGCCCCAAAACCAAATGCGACAAACAAATTAACCACAATCTTGCCAAGCAATAAGCCGCCCATAAAGCCTATATTCGCCTTCTGTCTCTTATACACATCTCC
>WTHV01000096.1 GCA_011525265.1 Alphaproteobacteria bacterium
CAATTAAGCACCGCTCATGATCTCCTCTTCCATGTTCCAAATCATGGTCAGGATTTCTTCACGAACCTCACCAAAATCGGATTGTTGTTTGATTTCACGAAGTGATTTTTTCAAGCCTTGCTCTGCGAATGGCAATTGATATTCTTTATGAATACGACCAGGGCGCGGCGCCATAACAAACAAACGCTCGCCAAGCAAAAGTGCTTCTTCGACAGAGTGGGTGATGATGATGATTGTCTTGCCAGTCTCTTTCCATAATTCAAGGATAAGAGATTGCATCTTCTCGCGTGTTAGCGCGTCAAGCGCGCCAAGAGGCTCATCCATCAAAATCACATCAGGGTCATTAACAAGGCATCTGGCAAGTGCAACACGTTGCTGCATGCCGCCAGATAGCTGATAGGTTGGCGTATCACCAAACCCAGCAAGCCCGACAATATCAAGCCATTTTTCAACAAGCTTTTCACTTGTTTGCGGGTCTTCTTTTTTCATGCGAAGACCGAAATCTACATTACGTGCCACTGGCAGCCACTCAAAAAGGGCGCCTTGCTGGAATACCATGCCGCGCTCAACACCAGGTGCTTTAATCTCATTATCCCCTAATGTCAGCTTGCCTGATGTTTGGCTCAAAAAGCCAGCAACCACATTCAAAAGTGTGGTTTTGCCACAGCCAGATGGGCCTAGGACAGATAACAGCTCTCCTTTTTTCAAGGTGAAATTAATATCTTTAAGTGCGTTGACCTCTTGACCTGTTTGCGGGTTGGTAAAGGTCATACAGAGATCTTCACAAATTAAATCAGCCATTTTATTTCCCCCTTTTATCTCTATGGGCGATAAAGGTTTTTTGTATAAAAAAAGCCCGCCTCTTATTACAAGGCGGACTTTTCATCTTTTATGTCAACACTTACTGAAGGTATGAGCCGTCAATAGTTGCTGCGATTGAGCCTGTGATACCCTTCACATTGGTCTTAACAAATGTTGCACCAAGTGATTCAGCAGCGGCACCTGCGATGCCGTTATTACCGAAGTAATCAGCAATTTGCTCTTCTGCTGTTGGGAAGATGAAGCCAGCCATCTGGTTGCGTGTCTGCTCAACTGACATACCAGCGTCTGCTGCTACTTTGGCAAGTTGTGCATCTGAGGCAACCCAAGCTGCGTTTGCTTCTTCAGTGACTTCTAGGAATGTGCGAAGAAGATCTGGGTTTTCAGTCGCGAACTTCTCAGTCACTGAGATAACGTCAAATGAACCGATGCCAGCATCTGTCTTTTCCTGTGATGACATGATTGGTGTACCAACTTCGCCAGCTGCTTTTGCTGAGTTACCACCAAAGATACATGCCATATCAACTGAACCGTCAGCCAATGATACGGCGCCGTCTGCTGGTACCTGGTCAACGATTGTCATTGTTGATGTGTCAACACCAAGTGCTGCCATTTGCTTTCTGAATGAGAAGTCAGCCATTGTGTTCAATGGAACAGCTGCTGTCTTGCCTTCTAGTTCAGAGGCGTTTGCTGAAGTGATGCCTAGGCCGTTTGCAACAAAGCAATCATTTGCTTCATATACAACAGCAACAGCAACCATCTTCAATGGTGCACCCTGCTGAATAGCAGTCACGAAAGGTGCAAGACCTTGTGAGTAAGAAATATCGATATCGCCAGCAAGCATGGCTTCAGTCATGGCTGTGCCTGCTGAGAAATCTGTCCAATTTACGTCAACGCCCATTGCGTCATCATAAGCTTTGTCAACTTTTGCGATTTGGTTTGGTGTTGCCCATTCCAAGAAAAACGCTACATTCACAGAATCTGCTGCGATCGCAGGTGCTGAAAGCATTGCCGCACCAGCGACGATTGAGCTAAGCAGTTTTTTCATAAGTTCCTCCCTTAAAATAACTGACTTTGTTAAACTCACTGTAACGGAGTTTACATTTGAGGCAAATGAAACAAGCGGCGTTAATGTAATTATTTTTACCAATTCACTTGGCTTGTGGTCTTTTGCCTTTATGGCCACAAGATATGGAGGTCTTGTGGCTATAATTTTTGTTTTAAGATGAATTAAAGCTGTTGGTCCAAAGTCTTTCTGAACTTTTCAATAATCTCATCAATGTGACTACGCTCTGCGATGAAGGCAGGTGCAAGGATGGCGTTATCGCCTGTCCATTTCACGTGCAAGCCATTCCAGAACATATCTTTTTGCATCTTACCACCAAGTGCGCCTGGTGTTTCACCTGGGTGAATTTCAACAGTTGCCATCATGCCAATACCACGCAAGTCATAGACAAGCGGATGGTCTTTTAATGACCAGACAGCATCTTGAAAATATTGTTCCATATCTGCCGCACGCTGGAACAGGCCTTCTTCTTGGTAGATTTTCTGTGTGGCAATACCAGCGGCACAAGCAGCAGGGTGTGCTGAGTAAGTATAGCCGTGGAAGAATTCAATCGCGCCATCTGGTGAGGCGTTTGTGACTGTGTCATAAATCTCATCAGACACAGCAACCGCACCCATTGGGATAGCCCCATTTGTAATCGCTTTTGCCATTGTGATCATATCTGGCACAACACCAAAACGATCTGTTGCAAATGGAGCGCCCATACGACCAAAGCCTGTGATCACCTCATCAAAGACAAGCAACATACCATATTTGTCACAAATCTCGCGCACACGCTCAAGATAACCGACAGGTGGTACCAATGTGCCAGTCGAACCTGCAACAGGCTCAATAAAGACAGCGCCGATTGTGCCACCGCCAAAATTCATCGCGATACGCTCAAGATCATCAGCCATTTCTGCGCCTGTTAGTGGCTGACCTTGTGAGAAGCGCTGCTCTTCTGTCCATGTGTGGCGAATCATTGAGATATTTGGCAATGTCAAACCGAACGTCTCGCGGTTTTTGACCATACCTGCCAAAGATACACCACCCATATTCACACCATGATAAGCACGCTCGCGGCTGACAAGGCGGTTACGCTGGGCTTGGCCACGCGCACGCTGATAAGCCAATACGATCTTGATCGCTGTATCAATTGATTCAGAACCAGAATTTGTAAAGAACATATGATTGATTGTGTCAGGCAACATACGCGTTACCATCTCTGACAATTCAAATGAGCCTGGGTGACCAAGAGAGAAATGCGGAATATAGTCATTTTCTGACATTTGCTTATAAACAGCTTCAGCAATTTCCTTGCGGCCGTGACCGCATGGTGTTGTGAAAAGGCTTGATGAGCCATCAATCACTTTGCCACCCTTGTAATCCCAGCAATACATGCCTTCAGATTTTACAACCAAACGTGGTTCTTTTTTGAAGTCACGGTTGGCGCTAAATGGCATCCAGTGGCTTTCAAGCGAATTTACATCAAACGGCATAGCGCGCTCCTTTGTCTGTCTCAATGGTTCGTGGGATAAGGTCATTATGATATGACAGGCACACGCCTCTCATCATCTCAACGCGACCCCATCCGCAAATTATCGAAAATCACCATGAGTGAATTTTACATGACGGGATAGCACCAGAATAGTGATTGACTGGTGCCAGTTTCTAGGTTTTTCTCTTCTAAGGATGCGAATAGGGTCTGGGAGTAGACCGTGAGATGCGTCATTTTTATCAATTATTGCGCTCTTTGCCATAAATTAGGATGGCGGCAGATAGGTCAATAAGCGCAGTTTCATTAACAGGTAATCGCAGAAAAATAGTAGAGGCTGTATGTTAGAATCACTGATATTTACCCTTGATTCAGATGCAAAGACATCACTGCAAATGCAGATTCGGCAAATTTTTGTCGAAGCGATTTTAAAACGTATTTTGCTCCCCGGTGATAAATTGCCGTCATCACGTGCGCTGGCGGATCAATTGTCAGTTTCCCGCAATACGGTAAATCTCGCCTATCAAGCTTTGATGGATAATGAATATATCGAAGCGCGCCCGCGCTCTGGCTATGTGGTCAGTGCTTCTGCGCCTGTCGGGCGTCTTGAAGTCGCTCTTTCAGAAGATGACCCTGCTTTGAGTGATGATAAGGTTGATTGGGAGGCTAAATTAATTGCGCCCCTAGAAGAAGTGCGACTTGTGAAAAAGCCGCTTAATTGGCGTGAATATGAATTTCCTTTCATTTATGGCCAGACAGACAGCACCTTATTTGCGCATTCACAATGGCGTGATTGTTCACGCCAAGCGCTTGGGTTACGTGATTTCGGTAATACTGTGGGGGATTTTGGGTTTAATGATGACCCCATGCTTGTGAATTATATTTGTTCACGCTCTTTGCCGCGCCGCGGGATTCAAGTGGCACAAACACAATTGCTTGTCACATTAGGTGCGCAAAATGCCTTATATCTTGTGGCGCAATTATTAATCGATTCGCAAAAGACTGTCGTCATCGAAGACCCCTCCTATCCTGATTTGCGTGATATTGTTCAGCGCCGCACAGATAAGATTTTAACCTTGCCTGTTGATAATGAAGGCATGGTGCTTGATGAGGATGTGTTGAGCCAAGCAGATGTGGTGTGCATTACCCCCTCTCACCAATGTCCGACCACAACAACAATGTCATTGCAACGCCGCCGTGATTTGCTTGCGCTTGCCAATAAATATGACTTTTTAATTATTGAAGATGATTATGAGTTTGAGATGAATTTCATTGAAAAACCATCTCCTGCCCTAAAGTCACTCGATAAAACAGGTCATGTGATTTATGTTGGCAGCCTGTCTAAATCACTCTTTCCGGGTTTGCGGCTTGGCTATCTTGTGGCCTCTGTGCGCTTGATTGAACAAGCGCGCAGTTTACGTCATTTGATTTTGCGTCATCCGCCGGGGCATACACAGCGCACAGCTGCTTATTTCTTAGCGCTTGGTCATTATGAAGCCCAATTGCGCCGCTTGCGCCGTCATCTAGAAGTGCGCCGTGAAGTTCTGCAAGACGCCCTAGAAAAAGAAAATTATTTCGAGCAAACAGCCTCGCATTTTGGCGGTACCAGTTTTTGGATCAAGGGGCCAGAGTGGCTTGATGCCCGCCTTTTGGCAAAAAGAGCAGCAGAGCAGGGGATTTTGATTGAGGCAGGTGATGTGTTTTTTGCGCCTGAAAACCCGCCATTAAATTATTTCCGCGTCGCCTATAGCTCCATTGCGTCTGAAAAAATTCCAGAAGGGATTGAACGGCTTGCCCGATTGCTTGATGATATGAAAACAGAAGTGGCCTAGCACCTATCTGGACCTATTTCTATTGCCAACTGGCACTCTTAATTTCAAGATGTAAGTGAGACATTAGACGACCTATTTTCGCCTATCTTCAGTATAGGACTTTATTCACGTAATGCGGCCCAAGGGGGGCTAGAGCCATATTACCGTCATCATTCTTAAGTGATCAGACACCATGCTGTCCAAAATGGTTGTTAGAGCTTGCTGATCAGTCTGACCCTGTACCGATGGGGTTTGTGCGCGCAACAGGTGAGGCGGTGCTAGAATCAGCTGTGCAATCACGCGACGCCGGGTTATGCGTGCCGCATTTAATTGGCGAAGAAGATGAGATAAAAGCCATTGCCGCACAGTCAGGCCTCTCACTAGAGGGCTGTGTGATTCATCATAGCACGGGTGAGGCGGGGGCTGTCCAAAAAGCTATCTCTTTGGCACAAGATGATGCAATCCAAGGGTTCGTCAAAGGTCAGCTTCATACAGATGTCTTTATGGGCGGGCTTGTGGCGCGTGATGCTGGGTTGCGCACAGACCAGCGTATGGTTCATGTGTTTGCGATGTTCCCGCCAGATGGCGGCACGCCGCTGCTGATCAGTGACGGTGCGGTCAATGTGGCGCCCAATGTTGAAACACGTGTGGCGGCGGCGCTGAATGTGGCATCTTTATGCCGTGCGCTAGAAATTGAACGCCCTAAGATTGCAATCTTATCTGCCACAGAATCACAGATAGCCTCAGTGCCGTCATCTGTTGAAGCGGCAGAGATTGCGTCTCTTGCAAGCGCACAAGATGATAGCGCTGATTATGAAGGGCCGCTCTCTCTTGATTTGGCGATTGCCCCTGCCGCAGTGGCACAAAAGGGTCTGAGTGATTCTGTTGTTGCGGGTGCGGCGAATGGGGTGATAATGCCTGATATTGTATC
>WTHV01000238.1:0-2699 GCA_011525265.1 Alphaproteobacteria bacterium
CCTCTAGGGGGGTCTGGTGAAATTGGTATGAATGCCAATCTCTATCATCATCATGACAGATGGTTGATGGTTGATTTGGGCATCAGCTTTGCAGATGAATCTATGCCAGGTGTTGATGTTGTCTTGCCTGATTTGACCTTTATCGAAGAGCGCAAAGACAAGCTTGAGGGGTTAATCCTCACTCATGCGCATGAAGATCATTATGGGGCTATTCCCTATTTATGGGAACGCTTGCAAGTGCCTGTCTATGGGACAGCATTCACCCTTGCCTTATTGCGCCGCAAATTGGCAGAAAGCCGTGTCGATTTTGATATTGAAATGCATGAGATTGATTTTAATACCTCTTATGACTTTGGGCCATTTTCTGTTGAACTTTTGGCGCTTAATCACTCCATCCCTGACCCTGCGGCCTTAATTTTACGCACCTCTGAAGGGGTAATCCTTCATACAGGTGATTGGAAATTTGATGATGCGCCACAGATTGGCTCTAACACAGATGCCAAACGTCTAGGCGAGATTGGTGATGAAGGTGTGTTGGCACTTATTGGCGACAGCACCAATGCGATGGTTGAAGGGCGCACCCCTTCTGAGCAAACAGCCCATGAGGGCTTAACGGCAGAAATTGCGAAGGCCGAAGGTCGTGTGGCAATTACCTGTTTTGCCAGTAATGTGGCGCGTGTGGATTCGATTATTCGCGCCGCTCACGCCAATGGTCGGTCTGTTGCGATTGTAGGGCGCGCTTTGCAACGTACAATTGATGCAGCGCGTGAGGTAGGCTATTTGCGTGATGCACCTGATTTCGTAAAAGAAAGCGATGTCGGCCTTATCCCGCGTGAGAATATTGTGATTATCTGCACAGGCTCGCAAGGTGAGACACGTGCGGCGATGGCACGTATTGCTTCTGCAAGCCATGATACAATTGATTTAGACCCCGGTGATACCGTCATCTATTCCTCGCGCCAAATTCCTGGAAATGAGCCAGCTATCTCTAAGATTCAAGATATGTTGCTGCGTCGCGGTATTCTGGTTGTGACAGATGATGATGCGCCTGTTCATGTGTCAGGTCACCCCGCAAGAGATGAAATGGCTGAAATGTATGGGCTTGTGCGGCCAAAAATCGCTGTGCCTGTGCATGGCACCGCTCGCCACCTTTTGGCGCATGCAGAATTAGCGCGCTCATGCCAAGTGGGCCAAACCGTAATCCCTGATAATGGCATTATCATTGCGTTTAAAGATGGCAAGGCACAAGAAATTGGCCATGTGCAAACAGGCGCGCTGACTCATGAGGGTGGCGAGATTGTTGATATTCAGTCAGAACAGCTTCGCGCAAGACGCCGAATGCTATGGAATGGCTCTGTGTCTGTTTCTGTTGTGATTTCAGGCAAGAATGAGCTTTTAATCGCACCATCAATCGCACAATCCGGCCTGATTGATGATGAGCGCATTGATGATTTTATCGCCACAGCCGCGCTGCGTATTGAAGATAAAATTGCAGATATGCCGCGCAAATCTGCCTCAGATGATGCGATAAGACAAGTTGTAACAGCACAAGTGCGCTCTGTGGCAAAATCGATGGTCAAACGTCGCCCAAATGTTGAAGTGCATATTATGCGCGCTAGCCAAGCGGAGCTATTATCATGATGCTCGGCACAATCAATCATATTGCTATTGCTGTACCTGATTTGGCACTTGCCGCAGCACAATGGGGCGCGCGCACAGGCGCAAGCATCTCTGCCCCGCAATCTTTGCCAGAGCACGGTGTTACAGTGGTCTTTGTGGATGTGCCGGGCAATCGTATCGAACTATTAGAGCCGTTGGGCGATGATTCGCCAATCGCGAAATTTTTAGAACGCAATCCAGATGGCGGTATGCATCATATCTGCTTTGATGTCGAAGATTTAGCAGCGATGCGTGATAAAATGATTGCAGAAGGCGCCCGTGTGCTAGGGGATGGCACGCCAAAAATTGGCGCCCATGGAAAGCCTGTTTTATTCTTTCACCCGAAAGATTTCAACGGCACCTTGATTGAATTAGAGCAGATATAAAGGCCTGTTATGGATATTGTTTCTGGTATTGTCGTCTATATTTTATTGTGGTGGTGGGTGCTGTTTATGGTTCTGCCCTTTGGTGCGCAAGCACCTGAAATTATTGAAAAAGGTCATGCCACCTCAGCACCTGCAAAGCCAAATTTGGTAAAGAAGATGATGATTACATCTGTGATAGCGGCTATTTTATGGTTTGGAGCAGATGCGATTATCTCAAGCGGCATTTTCACTTTCAGAGAGGCATAGCAATTTAAAAGGATGGTGAAGGCAAAAAAAAACAAGACCCGAAGATCTTGCTTTTTTCTGAAAATCTGGAGCGCATCATTTGATAGGTGCGCACTGCAAATTTTCCCTCCCATTTCCTCGGTCATGACACCTCGGTGACTGTAACGCTAAAAAGCTTTTCACCGATTGTCACGCAAAAAATACATAAAAGTGGTGTTTTTTGCGCCAAGACGTAAACACCGCTTTTGTTCTGATGAATAGACGTTAGGATAATAATCCGCAAATAGCGATATGAGCGCACAAAAAGAATAAGGTAAACAGATGAGCTTCACAAAAATCTATCTCGCATCTGATCATGGTGGTCTGACACTCAAAGCAGAAATCAAAACACATCTTGAGGCGCAAAATATCCTTGTTGAGGATTTAGGG
>WTHV01000238.1:2799-6077 GCA_011525265.1 Alphaproteobacteria bacterium
GCGCTTGAATGTGTCGATAGTTTCTTAAATACGCCATTTGAAGGCGGAAGACATGAAGGACGTGTCGAAAAATTAACAAACCTGCCAAAATAACGGTCTAGGATGATCATAGAAATCGGCTAGCATATAGCCCGCAGCATAAGGAGAGAATTGTGCTTCAAAATAAGTCATTTTTTAATCTCGGTCTTTCAGAGACTGACCCAGAAATCGCAGAAGCTATTCAGCATGAGCTTGTTCGTCAACAAGATCAGATTGAGATGATTGCATCTGAAAATATTGTCTCAAACGCCGTGCTAGAAGCGCAAGGCTCTGTTTTGACAAATAAATATGCAGAAGGCTATTCAGGGCGCCGCTATTATGGTGGCTGTGAATATGTTGATATGGTGGAAACATTGGCGATTGAGCGTGCCAAAAAGCTGTTTGATTGTAATTTTGTGAATGTTCAGCCGCACTCAGGCGCACAAGCAAACCAAGCTGTCTTTTTGGCATTGCTAAAGCCAGGTGATACAATTCTTGGCATGTCATTGGCCTCTGGTGGTCACCTGACACATGGTTCAGCGCCAAATCAGTCTGGTAAATATTTCAACGCTGTCCAATATGGTGTTAGCCGTCAAACAGGTCACATTGATTATGATGAGGTTGCATCACTCGCACGCGAACATCAGCCGAAATTGATTGTTGCTGGTGCGTCTGCCTATCCACGGACGCTTGATTTTGCAAAATTCCGTGAAATCGCTGATGAGGTTGGCGCATATTTGATGGTTGATATGGCCCATATCTCTGGCCTTGTTGCAACAGGTCAGCACCCAAGCCCATTGCCTTATGCCGATATTGTGACATCAACAACGCATAAGACATTGCGTGCTGGTCGCGGGGGCATCATTTTATCAAATGATGAAGCGTTGGGTAAAAAGATTAACTCTGCGGTCTTCCCAGGCCTGCAAGGTGGCCCATTAATGCATGCTATTGCCGCAAAGGCTGTGGCATTTGGTGAAGCATTAAAGCCAGAATTCAAAGATTATATCTCATCAGTTGTGAATAATGCGCGTGTTCTAGCAGACGTCTTGCAAGAGCGCGGCGTTGATATTGTTGGCGGTGGTACTGATATTCATATGGTGTTGGTTGATTTGCGTCCAAAAGGCCTAACGGGTGATATCACTGAAAGGGCATTGGAGAATGCTGGCATTACCTGTAATAAAAATGGCGTGCCATTTGACCCAGAAAAGCCAACAATTACATCAGGTGTTCGTCTTGGTACACCAGCTGGTACAACCAGAGGGTTCGGCGAAGAAGAATTCCGCGTGATTGGCCATCTTATTGGTGATGTGCTTGATGGTCTTGCGGCAAATCGTGAAGATAATTCAGCCGTAGAACAAGAAGTGCGCGCACAGGTGTCAGCTCTTTGTGCGAAATTCCCAATTTACCAATAAGCTGATTTACGAATCTCACATCATGCCTCATAATGGGGCATGATGTATGTAATTTAAAGACGCATCATCACAGAGCTTTTCGGCAAAGGAGCGTTTTATGCTGTGTCCATTTTGCAAATCAGAAGATACTCAGGTGAAAGACTCGCGCCCATCTGAAGATGGGGCAGCCATTAGGCGGCGGCGTCAATGCGGGTCTTGTTCCGCGCGCTTTACCACTTTTGAGCGTGTTCATTTGCGTGATATTTCTGTCATCAAAACAGATGGCAGACGTACCCCCTTTGACCGTGAAAAATTAGAACGCTCTTTTTCAGTTGCTTTGCGCAAACGCTCTGTAGAAGAAGATGCTGTTCATCTGGCAATTACAGAGATTGTACGAAAGCTTGAATCGACAGGCGAGGCTGATGTTGCCTCTACCTATATTGGCTCTTTGGTGATGAAGGCGTTATTGTCACTCGATAAGGTCGCCTATATTCGCTATGCATCCGTGTATCGTAATTTTGAAGAAGCCACAGATTTTGAAGATTTCGTCAATGAGCTACAAAAGTGACCATGCCGCTTAATGATAAGCGGTGGCTGTCTGTGGCGTTGGCGCAAGCAGATAAGATTGTCGGGCATACCGCAGAGAATCCTGCAGTTGGCTGTGTCATCATTGATAAAGACGACTGTCTGGTCGGCCTTGGGCACACAAGCCAAAATGGCAGGCCTCATGCAGAGGTGAATGCGCTTTCTATGGCAGGCAAGCGGGCACAAGGTGGTACAGCCTATGTCACGCTTGAGCCTTGTTCCCATCATGGCAAAACAGGCCCTTGTGCACTTGCCCTATCACAGGCAGGCATTGCACAGGTGGTGATTGCGCAAACAGACCCAGACCCGCGTGTCTCTGGCAAAGGAATAGCCTATCTTGAAAGTCAAAATATCACTGTGAGGGTTGAGCCTATCAGCCGTGCAAGACGTCAAATGGCAGGGTTTTTATCACGCCAAGAACAAGGGCGGCCTTTTGTCAGCGTCAAAATGGCAACCAGCCATGATGGCTATATTGCGGCAAAAGCCGGCGCACAAACATGGCTGACAGGTTCGACAAGCCGAGCTTATGTTCATGATTTGAGAAGCCGCGCTGATGTGATGATGACAACCTCTGGCACAATAAGAGCTGATAACCCATCACTGAATGTGCGCATTGAGGGCTTTTCCTTGCCGCAACCTGCTTTGGCTATTTTGGATAGTGAGGCCTCTTTACCGATAGAGGCAGCCTGCCTTTCGGCAGAACGTCAGGTGATTTTATATCATCGTGCGGGCGCGGAGCTGAAACAATGGCCTAACCATCTCGTGCCTGTTTGCGTTGGGCATGATAAAGACGGCTTAAATCTGGTAGAGGTTTTTCATGATTTGCACCAACGCGGGCTTGGCCGCCTCATGGTTGAGGCAGGTGCACAGCTCTTTTCGAGCTTGGATAAACACAAATTGATTGATGAGCTAATATGGCTGAAAGCACCCCATCGCCTTGATAAGGGTATTTTGGCTTGGCAACCTAAAGGGCAGGGAAAGAAAGATAAGTTGGATTTTTCTGCGCCAGATAACTATATCACATCATATGAGATGCCTCTTGGGGCAGATTATGCCACAATCCTGTATCCGAACCAAAGGTAGCCCATAGATATGTTTACTGGAATTATCACAGCCATTGGCACAATTGATAGGCTTGAAAAACAAGGTGATTGGCATATGGTTGTGCGTACCCCATGGGCTTGCCAAGAGATTGACCTTGGCGCATCAATTGCCTGTTCAGGTGTCTGCCTGACAGTTATCGAGCGCGGTGATGATTGGTTTAAAGTTGCCGCATCGCAAGAG
>WTHV01000010.1 GCA_011525265.1 Alphaproteobacteria bacterium
GTAGGTAGTCGATAACAGCGTTCAACATTGGCTGAACACCTTTGTTCTTAAAGGCAGAACCACAAAGAACAGGAACAAATGACATATTCAATGTACCCTTACGGATAAGCATCTGAAGTGTCTCAACTGATGGCTCTTCGCCTTCAAGGAACGCTTCCATCGCATCATCATCTTGCTCAACAGCAATCTCGATGAGGTGTGCGCGCATTTCTTCAGCTTTTGCTTTGAACTCGTCACGCACAGGGTTTAGCTGCCATGTCGCGCCTAGCTCTTCATTGTCCCAAACCCACTCTTCCATAGTGATAAGGTTTACAAGGCCAGCAAATTCAGATTCAGCACCAATTGGCATGTGAATTGGCAATGGCACAGCACCTGTACGGTCTGAAATCATATCAACACAATTATAGAAATCTGCGCCGATCTTATCCATTTTGTTCACGAATACAACGCGTGGCACCTTATAACGGTCAGCCTGACGCCATACTGTTTCAGTCTGCGGCTCAACACCTGCGTTTGCATCAAGAACACATACAGCACCGTCAAGAACAGCCAATGAACGCTCAACTTCGATTGTGAAGTCAACGTGACCTGGTGTGTCAATGATGTTGAAGCGGAACTTCGCAGCTTCTGGGTCATCGCCAAATTCACCTGATGGTGTTGTGCCATCTTCTGTACGGAACCAGAAACAAGTTGTTGCAGCTGACGTGATAGTAATACCACGCTCCTGCTCTTGTTCCATCCAGTCCATAGTGGCGTTACCATCATGCACTTCACCGATCTTATGTGAACGGCCTGTGTAATATAGCACACGCTCAGTAGTTGTTGTCTTACCAGCATCAATATGGGCCATGATGCCAAAGTTACGATAACGTTCTAGTGGGTATTGACGAGACATATCTCAAAAGCTCCTAAAATGCTGCTAATGCTACCAGCGATAATGTGAGAAAGCGCGGTTCGCTTCAGCCATCTTATGGGTGTCTTCACGCTTCTTGACGGCGTTACCACGATTATTCGCAGCATCCATCAATTCGCCAGACAAACGACCAACCATTGTTGTTTCGCCACGCTTGCGTGAGCTGTCAATCAACCAACGGATAGCAAGAGCCTGTGCACGTTCGGCACGAACTTCAACAGGAACCTGATAAGTGGCACCACCAACACGGCGTGAACGCACTTCCAGATGTGGGCGAACATTTTCAAGCGCATCATGGAAAACACGCATTGGCTCTGAGCCAGCTTTTTCCTCAATACGATCAAAAGCGCCATACACAATCTTTTCAGCTGTAGAGCGCTTACCGTCTAGCATCAAGCAAGACATAAATTTTGAAACAACCACATCCTTGAATTTTGGATCTGGCAATACTTCACGTTTTTCGGGTGAACGACGACGAGACATCTAATCTGCTCCTTACTTAGGGCGCTTGGCGCCGTATTTTGAACGACGCTGGCGTCTATCTGAGACACCTTGTGTATCCAATGTACCGCGGATGATGTGATAGCGAACACCTGGCAAATCCTTTACACGACCGCCTCTGATAAGAACAACTGAGTGCTCTTGTAGGTTATGCCCCTCACCCGGGATATAGCTTGTTACTTCAAAGCCATTAGAAAGACGTACACGAGCGACCTTACGAAGCGCTGAGTTAGGCTTCTTTGGTGTTGTTGTATAAACACGAGTACACACGCCACGCTTTTGTGGACATGCTTCCATGGCTGGAACCTTGTTACGTGACACAGGACGCGTACGACCGTGTCTGATAAGCTGGTTAATTGTTGGCATAGCTGGCCCTTTTTTTTGCTGTACCGAAAACCGAATTTTCAAATAAATATACAGCCGCAGCATTACCCGCCAGCTGTGTTAATGTTAGCGCCCCTAAACTGACCTAGAGGACTTCGCACCTTCGATCTGCAAATGTATCGTTTGGTTTCCCGGGCTTTGCCGCCATAATTTCAGGCGCAATCTTCGTTAAACCACTACCTACATCATTGAAGGTGCGCGGATACTAATGTTTTGCAGGGGCAATGGTCAAGCATTATTTTAGACCATTGCCCCTAGCATTTTTTCATGGCTATCAGCGCAAAGGCGCTGAAAAGCTTATTCAGCCGGCGATCCCTCAATTTGTGCTGATTCGCTAGCCTCTTCTTGCTTTTCCGCCATCTGAACAGCGCGTGTTGCTTTGATATCAGAATCACGTTCCGCAGCGATACGGCGCAATTTATTCATCACAGAGCCTGTCCCTGCAGGAATCAGACGTCCGACAATCACGTTTTCTTTCAAACCATCCAAACGGTCTTCTTTGCCTGAAACAGCCGCTTCTGTCAGAACGCGTGTTGTCTCTTGGAAAGATGCCGCAGAGATGAATGATTTTGTTTGCAATGACGCCTTTGTAATACCTAGCAAGACGGGGCGCGCTTCTGCAGGGCGCAAGCCTTCTGCAATCGCGGCCTGATTCGCTGCCAAATATTCTTCACGCTCTACCTGCTCGCCAACAAGCAATGTTGTATCGCCGCCATTTTCCACTTCAACCTTTTGAAGCATCTGACGCACAATCACTTCGATATGCTTATCGTTGATTTTCACACCTTGTAGACGATAAACATCCTGAATTTCCTTCACAAGATAGTCAGCCAATGCCTCTACCCCTAGGATATTCAAGATATCATGCGGCACTGGTGAGCCATCAAGCAATAGATCACCTTTGCGCACATAATCGCCTTCATTCACAGCCAGTGAACGGCCTTTCGGCAGAAGATATTCAACAGCCTCTAATGCATCATCCAATGGCTGAACACGAATACGGCGTTTTGCTTTATAATCCGTGCCAAATTCCACACGACCTTCAATTTCACTGATAACAGCAAAATCTTTCGGCTTACGTGCTTCAAATAGCTCAGCAACACGTGGCAGACCACCTGTAATATCTCTTGTCTTTGTTGATTCGCGAGGGATACGCGCCAAAACATCACCAGCTTTGACTTTCGCACCATTTTCAACTGACAAAATTGCACCAGATGATAGGAAGTAACGTGCCTCAAGACCGTTTGAAAGTGTTAGAACCTCGCCTTTTTCATCACGCATTGTGATACGTGGGCGCAGGTTAGCAGAGCTTGAGCCCTGTTTCCAATCCACCACTTCACGGCTTGCAATACCAGTTGTCTCATCAATAACTTCACGCATTGAGATACCATCGGTGAGATCCATATAATTGGCCACACCATCCATCTCTGTGATGATTGGGATTGTATAAGGATCCCATTCGATAAGAACATCGCCTGGATTAACAGCCTGGCCATCTTCAACAAATAACTTACCACCATATGGTAGGCGATGACGGACACGCTCACGGCCTTGATCATCAACCAATGCCAATTCTGTGTTACGCGCCATCACGATAGGCTTGCCATCAGCACCATTTACAAGCTGGGCATTTTCAAGCTTCACCTTACCGATAACATTTGCTTCGATGTTTGATGCTTCTGCACCTGACTGCGCTGCACCACCAACGTGGAACGTACGCATTGTCAGCTGTGTACCAGGCTCACCAATTGACTGGGCGGCGATAACACCAACAGCCTCACCGATATTCACTGTTGTACCACGTGCCAAATCACGACCATAGCACGCGCCACAAACACCAATTTTGGCATCACAGACAAGCACTGAACGGATGTAAGCTTGGTCAACACCAGAGGCTTCAATCGCTGCAATATGATCTTCTGTTACGATTTCGCCTTCTTTGACGATAACTTCATCTGAAGATAAATCGACGAGATCTTCGGCCATTGTGCGACCCAAGATACGTTCAACAAGCGGATCAACAACTTCAGAGCCATTAGTGACAGGGCGAATTGTAATACCTTGCTTGGTACCACAATCTTCGACTGTGATGATGCTATCTTGTGCCACATCAACAAGACGACGTGTCAAATAGCCTGAGTTCGCTGTTTTCAAAGCTGTATCAGCTAGACCTTTACGCGCACCGTGTGTTGAGTTGAAATATTCCAACACATCAAGACCTTCTTTAAATGAGGAAATGATTGGTGTCTCGATGATTTCACCAGATGGCTTTGCCATCAAGCCACGCATACCAGCAAGCTGTTTAATCTGAGCGGCAGAACCACGCGCACCTGAATGTGCCATCATCCACACAGAATTCACAGGCTTGCCTGCTTCTTCTGTTGAAATACCCTTCATCATCTCATCTGCGACAAGGTCTGAACAACGTGACCATACGTCGATCACCTTATTGTATTTTTCACCTTGTGTAATGAGACCATCAAGATACTGGCTCTCAAAGCCTTTCACGGCTTCTTCAGCTTCAGTGACATATTTTTCTTTCAACGCAGGTGTTGTCAAATCGGCAATACCGAATGAGATACCTGAGTTACAAGCTTGACCAAAACCAAGACCCATCAATCTGTCACAGAAGATAACCGTGTCTTTCTGGCCGCAATGACGATAGATGTAGTCGATAACGTTCGATACTTCTTTCTTTGTCATCAGCTTATTCACAAGGCTGAAAGTCACAGATGAGTTATTTGGCAACAAATCTGCCAAGCGTGCGCGACCAGGTGTTGTATCAATCACCTTTGTGACAAGCTCGCCTGTTTCGTCAAATGTTGTCAGACGTGCCTTGATTTTGGCGTGCAAGCTTACAGAGCCATTATCAAGAGCCATCAAGATTTCTTGAATATCAGCAAAAGCCATACCTTCGCCAACTTCGCCTTCACGTTCCATTGTCAGATAGTAAAGACCAAGAATAATATCCTGTGATGGCACAATAATCGGCTTACCATTGGCAGGGCTGAGGATGTTGTTTGTCGACATCATCAACACACGTGCTTCTAGCTGTGCTTCAAGTGAGAGCGGCACGTGAACGGCCATCTGGTCACCATCAAAGTCAGCGTTAAAAGCTGTACAAACAAGCGGGTGTAGCTGAATAGCTTTACCTTCGACCAATACAGGCTCAAATGCTTGGATGCCAAGACGGTGCAATGTCGGCGCTCTGTTCAATAGAACAGGATGCTCACGAATCACTTGCTCAAGAATATCCCATACTTCTGGACGTTCTTTCTCAACCATACGCTTTGCAGCTTTAATGGTTGAAGCCATGCCATATAGCTCAAGCTTTGAATAGATAAATGGCTTAAATAGCTCAAGCGCCATTTTCTTTGGCAGACCACATTGGTGCAGCTTAAGCTCTGGACCAACCACAATCACAGAACGGCCAGAATAATCAACACGCTTACCAAGAAGGTTCTGACGGAAGCGGCCTTGCTTGCCTTTGAGCATATCTGACAAAGACTTTAGGGGGCGCTTATTCACACCAGAGATAATACGGCCACGACGACCATTATCAAAGAGTGCGTCAACAGCTTCTTGCAGCATGCGCTTCTCGTTACGCACGATGATATCAGGTGAACGCAATTCAATCAGGCGCTTTAGACGGTTATTCCTGTTAATAACGCGGCGATAGAGGTCGTTCAAATCTGAGGTTGCAAAACGGCCGCCATCCAAAGGCACAAGTGGGCGCAATTCTGGTGGAATGACAGGAATCACATCCATGATCATCCATTCTGGGCGTGAGCCAGATTCGCGGAACGCATCAACAAGCTTTAGACGCTTTACAAGCTTCTTACGCTTTGCTTCTGAGCCTGTTTCTGCCAAATCTTCACGGATTTTGACACGCTCTTCATCCAGATCCATATCTGTAAGGATACGCTTAATCGCCTCAGCACCAATCGCCGCTTCAAAGGCATCATCACCATATTCATCTTGCGCATCATAATATTCTTCTTCGGAAAGAAGCTGGCCTTTATTCAAAGCTGTTAGGCCCGGCTCAATCACGACGAAATTTTCGAAATACAGCACACGCTCAATATCTTTCAATGTCATATCAACAAGAAGACCCAAGCGAGATGGCAATGATTTCAAGAACCAGATATGTGCCACAGGTGCTGCCAATTCAATATGACCCATGCGGTCACGGCGTACCTTAGATAATGTGACTTCAACACCACATTTTTCACAGACAACGCCGCGATATTTCATGCGCT
>WTHV01000069.1 GCA_011525265.1 Alphaproteobacteria bacterium
TGGTGAGATTATGTATGCCATCTATATTGGTTTGTTTCTGATCAATATTGTGATGATGGTCATTGGCTATTTCGCCATTCGTTTTGCCGCACAGATTATCCGCGTGCCACAGAATATTGTTTTGCCATTGGTTTTCTTGCTCAGTGTTGCAGGGATTTATTCTACTTTCTCAAGCCTTTTTGCTGTGGGAATCATGATTGCCGCAGGGTTGTTTGGCTATATCATAAGGAAGCTTGGCTTTAGTGTTGCCCCACTTGTAATTGGCTTTGTGTTGGGCGTGATTTTTGAAGATGGCTTCCGTCAATCTATCACAACCTCGCAAGGTAGCATTCTGGAATTCTTTAATACGCCAATAGGTCTTTCAATTTATGGGCTATTATTCCTTACCCTATTTGGTGCGCCTTTATGGCGACGTTTGTTATCATTCATGAAACGAGATGCCTCATGACCGATCGTCCGAATATTTTAATTATTTATCCAGACCAAATGCGCAGCGATGCGATGGGATGTGCCGGTAATAAGGTGGTCAAGACACCCAATATTGACAGGCTTGCCCAAGAAGGGATGCATTTTACCGAAGCCTATACAAGCTATCCTGTTTGCTGTCCTTTTCGTGCCAGTGTTCTGACAGGGAAATATGCGCAAGGCCATGGCATGGTTCAAAATCACTTCCCATTGCGCGGTGATCAGCGGTTTCTTGGCGATATGATGAAAGAGGCAGGCTATCAGACAGGCTATATCGGTAAATGGCATTTAGAAGGTGGCCCAAAGCCTGGTTTTGTGCCCAAGGACAGACGCTTTGGCTTTGACCATTTTATTGGCTTTAATCGCGGTCATGAATATTTGAAATCTGTCTATTTTGATGATGGTGGCACACCTCATTTCTCCAAACGATATGAGCCTGATTATCAAACAGATCAGCTGATTGATTTTATCGATAGCGCCATGAGTCGTGATGCTGATAAGCCCTTTTTTGGCTATGTGAGCTATGGCCCGCCACATTTTCCAAATAATATGCCAGACCATTGGCGCTCTATGTATGACCCTGCTGATATGGATTTACGTGCTGGCGTGCCTGATATGGAATTGCAAAGGCAGGTACAAGAGCGTCGCTTAACCGAATTTTGTGGTGGCGAGACAAAAGCCGCTCATCATAGTCATGCCGCCTATGATAAAAAGCCAGCAGGTGAGCCAGAGACAGAGGCTGAAATTCGCCAATTTATGGCGGAATATTATGGCATGATCAGCAATATTGACTGGAATATCGGGCGTATCCTTAATCATCTTGATAAGAGTGGTATTGCTGATAACACAATGGTCATTTTCTGGAGTGATCATGGCGATATGCTTGGCCAGCATGGGTCGTTTTGTGGCATCAAAAATCAAGCCTATCGTGCCGCTATGCAGGTGCCATTCATTATCCGTTATCCAAAGCGTGTGAAGGCAGGTCAAAAAACCACGGCAATGGTTGATGTGGGTGTGGATTTGATGGCCACACTCTGCGATATGCTTGAGATGACACTGCCAGAGGAGGCGCATTCTATCAGTTATCTTGACATTCTTGATGGCAAGGCAGATACGGGCCGTGATGAGATATATTATCAGCTTTTCAAACAGCAAGATGGCAATGTTGGCGAATATACGCCCTATGCCCAAAGAGGTATCCGCACCAAAGACTGGCTTTATGTGCGACATAAGGATTGCCGCGTTGATCTTTATGATTTGCAAGCTGACTATCTGGAGCAGAATAACCTTGTGGATGACCCAGCCCATAGCGCTTTGATGGATGAATTTGATGCGCGTATTGATGCCCATATGAAGGCCACAAATGATGATTGGGATATGAGCGCAAATTTCCCGCCACCTGATTGGGTAACACATGGCGAAGCCAAAGAATATCTTGAAAATATATTACTGCCCAACGCTGTGATTGTGGATTAAAGGACAGCTGAACATGACGATAAAATTTGATTTCACGACGGCAGGCACCGATTATTTCGAGACTGTTAACCCCGCACGCCCGCAAGAGGTTGTTGGACGTTATAGCTGGACAGATGAAGCTGACATTCCAGCGATGATAGAACGTGCCAATCACGCGCAAGCCATTTGGGCTAAAGTGCCCGGCTTAGAGCGTGCTGCCAAGCTAGATGCTTTCCTTGATGCTGTTGTTGCGAATATAGAGCCGATTGCAGAGGCGATTGTCCTTGAACAGGGCAAGATTTTAGCTGAAGCCAAAGGGGAGACGATGAAAGGGGCGACAGAAGGCCGTTTCATGGTTGGAGAAGCCGCACGCATGGGGGCAACACCCATTGCAAATGGCAGAGCGGGTTTTGCTAATCAGATTATGCGCCGTCCGCGCGGCACCATCTTTTGCATTTCACCTTGGAATTTCCCAGCTATGACACCTTTGCGCAAGATGTGTCCTGCTTTAGCCTTTGGTAATGCTGTGATCTTTAAACCAAGCCAATTCACGCCAGCAGCCAATTTCCTGCTCTGTCAGATTGCCCAAGATTTCTTCCCAGATGGTTTGGTGCAGATGGCTATGGTTGGTGGGCGCGCCGCAAGCGCGCTTATTGCTACTCAAGATATTCAGGGTGTCAGCTTTACAGGCTCTGTTGGCACAGGGCGGCTTGTTGGCAAAGCGGCGGCAGAAAATCTTATTCCAGCTCAGCTAGAGCTTGGTGGGAAAAATGCTGCTATCTTGCATGATTGTGATGATTTGGACGCAGCAGTTAGCCAGATTTATGGTGCTGCCTTTCAAACAGGGGGGCAACGCTGCACCTCTATCAGCCGTGTTTTAATTAAGCGCGATCTCTTTGATGAGGCCAAAGAGTTGTTTGTTGCCAAAGCAAAAGCCGCTAAATTGGGTGATGGCATGAAAGAGGGCGTCATGATGGGCCCGCTATGCAATAAAGGGCATTTTGAGGATGTGGTCACAACCACTGCGAATGCTGTCAAAGAAGGGGCTGTTGCGTTGGCTGGCGGAGTGCCTGTCGATGGGGCAGGAGATGAGGGCGGTTATTTCTTTCCGCCAACCATCCTTGATCATGTTGCACATAACAGCATAGCAGGGCAGGTCGAAATTTTTGGGCCAGTATTAAGCCTTATGCCCTTTGATGATTTTGATGAAGCCATGCGCATCATGAATGACACTGAATTTGGTCTTACCTCAGCATTATTCTCACATCATAACACGCTTGTGCAACGCTTCCTCGCCGAAAGCCAAAATGGGATGATGCATGTCAATCATGGCACGGTGCCTGATAATAATATGCCATTTGGCGGAGTCAAAAATTCAGGTGTTGGCGCCTATTCAGTAGGGCCAACAGCGGTTAATTTCTATACCTCAGAACATGCCGCTTATATTGCTTATTAGGCCAGATGATGACAGCTGTTATGAAAAGAAAGGGGAGTAATTAATGAATTTTAACAATGACATAACGCTCTCTTCTGTGATGCTTTATCCTTTAAATGCCAAAGGCGGTGTCAGCCCAAATATGGCATTGGGACAGATGCCAGTGCGCCCAGCATTGCTGTTAAAGCTGATTGATAGTGATGGCTGTTTTGGCTGGGGCGAAATTTGGTCTAATTTTCCGCCACGCGCTAATTTACATAAAGCGCACCTGATGGAAGATGTGGTAAATAAGCATCTGATTGGCACGCGTTTTACAGCGCCAGCGGAGCTTATCGAGACATTGCGTCATAGCTTATCTGTCTATTTTCTTCATATTGGCCAAAGCGAGATTTTTGAGCATATCCTGGCTGGTATCGATACAGCGGCATGGGATTTGGCCTTGCGCAAAGCTGATAGGAATTTTTCTGACTTTATGGGCATATCATCACAGGCCCAATGCTATGCCAGCTCGCTTAATTCAGGTGATTTGCCAGATAGGCTGATAAGACACGCTGATTTAGGACAGACAGAATTCAAGTTGAAAATTGGGTTTGAAGCGAATGAGGATTTTAAATTCGTCGCAGATGCCGCAAGCCGGTTGCCAGAAAATAGTCATTTGATGATTGATAGCAACCAATCATGGGATGTGTCATCTGCGGTGCGTATTCTAGCACGCTTAGAAGAATTTGACCTCCTATTTGCAGAAGAGCCAATCCGAGCAGATTGCACAACAAAACAGTGGGAAGCATTAGCCAGCCAGACAGATATTGCATTAGCAGCAGGCGAGAATATCTATGGCATTCACCGGTTTCTTGAGATGGCAGAGGCTGGTGTGAAATATGTACAACCTGATGTGGCAAAATGGGGCGGTGTGTCTGGCGCACTTGCTTTGGCAGAAAAGCTGCCAGATGGCTGTGTTTTATGGCCTCATTTCATGGGATCAGCTGTGGGCCAACAAGCCGGGCTTGCCATTAGCGCTGCCATTGGCCGTTCCTCAAAATGTGAAATGGATGTGAATGAAAATGCATTGCGTTCAACATTATGTGGTGATGCGCTTATCATTGAGAATGGCTGTGTCACACTACCACAAACGCCGGGCCTATTAGTGCCACCATCTGAAGAAGCACTGACCTTATATGGCGCGTAACAAACAAACATAATTTCAAATTAACGTGACAACGGAGTGTCAAATGCTACTTGATGGCCCTGCCATAATCGAACCAGCCCCTTTTGATGATATCAGTTACGATCTGTGTAAAAGACGTCGTGACGTTGTTATCATGAGTGCTGATCTCAGCAAATATTGCCAGATTATCAAAGTAAAAAAAGAACTGCCTGATCAGCACCTTGATGTGGGTATGGCAGAACAAAACCTGATTTCAGTTGCGGCAGGGGTGTCGAAGGCCGGTTTTGTGCCGATTGCAACAACATTTGCTTGCTATGCGACAAGGCGCGCTTATGACCAGATGATGATTTGTATGGGCACAGGCCCTTTAACAAATATTGTGGTTGGATTTACACCTGGTATTGCCAATCCTGCGCGTATCCATCATCAGGCGGCAGAGGATTTGGGCATGATTCGTGCTATTCCTGATACCACTGTGATTGACCCAATGGATGCGACAGAATTTCAGCAAGCTCTGGATGTGGCAGTTGATACATCTGGCCTTGTCTATGTGCGTGGCCATCGTGGCAATACACCGCGCTTACTTGATGCTGCGTCCTATAAGTTTGAGCTTGGTAAAACCTATCAGCTTGTGAAGGGCGATAAGATTGGTGTTATTGCCACAGGCCATGCCACGCAATGGGTGCTAGAAGCCAGTGAAATTTTGTCCCAAAAAGCTGTGCCTCATTCGCTTTTGCATGTGCCGACAATTAAGCCTGTCAATGAACAAGAAATTGCTGATTTCTGCTTTGCGCACAACGCTATTGTGACAGTTGAAAATCATCAAATTGTAACAGGCCTTGGCTCATTGGTCTCAGAGATCGTTTGTGATAGCGGCGGTGGCCCTAAAATCACGCGTATTGGTGTTCCTAATCAATGGGCGCCGGGCGGCACCCTACCTCATATCAGAGAACAGCTAGGTCTTGATGCTGTTACGCTTGCAAAACGTATTGAAGAGGCCGCATCATGAGCGTTTTATCAAATTCACGTCTCACAAAATTGGAATTATTAGCCGCAAAAATCCGCCGCAATGTGCTTGATATTTGTATGCAAAGAGGGGGATATGCTGGGCAAGGCGTTGCCTTGGCAGATATTGCCGCATGCTTATATTTTGATGAAATGCGCGAAGATGATGAGGGGTGGTTCCATGATCGCTTTGTACTATCAAATGGCCATGATGCGATTATGACCTATGGCGCGCTAGCAGAGCATGGGTCTTATACGATTGAAGAGTTACGCAGCTATAATGAAGATGGCACCAAAATCGACCAAAGCCCTATTGAAGGGCAGCTGGGTTTTGAGATAACTGCAGGCTCTCTTGGACAAGGCCCCTCTCAATCTGCCGGCATTGCATGGGGGGAGCGTATGAAGGGCAATGATAAGCGTATCTATTGTTTGTTCTCAGATGGTGAATTGCAAGAAGGCAATGTCTGGGAAGCAGCTATGTTTGCAGCGCATCAAAAA
>WTHV01000163.1 GCA_011525265.1 Alphaproteobacteria bacterium
GAGCCAAAAGATAGTAAAGATGTTATCTTACCGGCGTTGACCATTGGTGAGGCCATGAAGCTTGATAAGGTCACACCAGAACAGCATTTCACACAGCCCCCACCACGTTACACAGATGCCAGCCTTGTCAAAGAGCTTGAAGCCAGAGGCATTGGCCGCCCATCTACCTATGCCAGCATCATCCAATTGCTTGAAAAGCGCGGCTATGTCCTAAAAGATCGCAACCGGTTTTTCACAGAACATCGCGGCAGATTAACCTCAAGCTTTTTAGAGAAATTCTTTGACCGCTATGTGGAATATGACTTCACCGCTTCTTTGGAAACAAAGCTTGATGAAGTATCAGCCGGCACCATGCCTTATAAAGCGTTATTATCGGAATTTTGGGGTGATTTTAAAATTGCTCTTGATGATACCAAAGAATTGCGCATTACAGATGTCTTGAACCATTTGGATGAAGATCTCGAAGCTGTCTTTTTCAAACCAGATGAAAATGGTGAGATTAAGCGTGAATGTGCAAAATGCCAATCAGGTCGCCTTGGCCTGAAATTAGGCAAATATGGCGCATTTATTGGCTGTTCAAATTATCCAGAATGCAGCTTTACGCGTCAAATCAATGTCACAGAGGGTGATGATGATGCAAGCTTAGATGAAAAAGAGCTTGGCCAAACAAATGATGGCTTGCCTGTCTTTTTGCGCAAAGGCCCTTATGGCTTTTATGTGCAAGCAGGCGCGTTAGATGAGAAAAAACCAAAACGCCAGTCAGTACCAAAAGATAAATCCCCTGCCTCTGTTGATTTAGAGATGGCCCTTGGGCTGTTATCACTGCCACGCGAGGTTGGCGCTCATCCTGAAACAGGTGATATGATTGAGGCTAGCATTGGACGCTTTGGGCCTTATTTGAAATATCAGGGGAAATTTGCCTCTCTGCCAAAGGATGAAGATGTTCTTGCTATTGGCATTAACCGGTCTGTTGATATTCTAGCAGAAGCTGCCAAAAAGGCTGGCCGCACTTTGGGCGATCATCCAGATGGCGGCACCGTTGAGATGAAACGCGGACGCTTTGGGCCTTATATTGAGCATAATAAACTGCGTGCGCCTGTGCCACGTGGCACAGATATGGAAACGGTAACCCTTGAAATGGGGCTAGAATGGCTTGCGAAAAAAGCAGCTGCCCCTGCCAAGAAAAAAGCCAAAAAGAGCGCTAAGAAAAAGACAGCGACAAAGAAAAAAGCGGCACCAAAGGCGAAAAAAGCCGCTAAGAAGAAGACAGCAGCCAAAAAAGCGGCAAAGGCTAAGTCATAGTGGCATCTGAAAATAATGATAAATTGTCATCTGACAATCTGCTTGCCATCCTTGGGCAAGCCCCCGGCCCTATTGATTTACGCACCCTCTCAAAGGAGTTATCTTTATTGCCAGGCGAGCGCGTGCTCTTAAAACAGCGCGTTCGTCGGCTTGTGGATGGGGGCCTTGTATTTATCGATGATAAGAGACGTGTACGTCTTGCCCAACATATGCCAGAGGTCTGTATGGCTGAAGTCATCGGCTATGATGATGATGGCTATGGCACGTTAAAAATCTTATCACAAGATATAGATGAAGCGATGATAGCGCGTTCTGAAATTAGCCTTATGCCAGAGCGCAAAAGAGGCCGTATTCCACAGATTGGCGCTCGTATCTTGGCGCGCATGGTGCAATATGGGCCAGATCAATATGAGGCGCGTGTTTTGCGTATCCTGCCAACACGTCAAGACCGGTTTTTTGGCCGTATCGTGCATTTCCGTGGTGGTTTTGGTATTGAGAGTGCGGAAAAAGGTGCAAGACGCATCACAGAATTAGCACGCGGCGGTGAGATATCGGTAAAGCTTGATGATTTGGTCGAAGCTGAGATGAATGATGCCAAGGGTAAGATTTCACGCTCTGCTTGTATCATCAGTAATTTTGGCCCTGCTGATAGCGCACAAGCCTTTATCCAGATGGCCATTGCTGAATTTGATATACCGCACCATTTTCCAGATGAGATTTTAACAAGCACTCAAAACGCCAAAGTGCCCGCTCTTGGCACGCGCGAGGATTTGCGCAATATGCCACTTGTGACCATCGATGGTGCCGATGCAAAGGATTTTGATGATGCGGTGTTTGCTGAGCCTCATGGGACAGGATGGCGGATAATTGTCGCTATCGCAGATGTCTCTGCCTATGTTGAGACAGATAGCCCGCTTGATAAAGAAGCCGCCAAAAGAGGCAATTCTGTCTATTTGCCAGGCACCGTTGTCCCGATGCTTCCAGAGGCTTTATCAAATGGGATGTGTTCTCTTGTGCCAGATGAGGATAGAGCCTCACTTGCGGTTGAAATCGTCATTGATGGTGATGGCATTAAGCAAAGCCATCGCTTCATCAGGGCCTTAATCAAATCTCATGCAAGACTGACCTATGATGCGGTGCAAACTGTGCATGAAGGGACAGCAGATGAGCGCGATATTGGGGCACCAGATGGGGCTATTCATCATTTATTTGGTGCGTGGCATACGCTGAATAAGGCACGCGAGAAGCGCGGCACTTTGAATTTAAATGTCCCAGAAAAGCGCGTTAGCTTAAATGACGCAGGCCAGCCTATCTCAATTGAGGTGCGCACCCAAAATAATGCCCATCGTCTCATTGAAGAATTTATGATTTTGGCAAATATCTGTGCCGCAGAAGAGCTTGAATCACGAGGGCAGATTTGTGTTTACCGTACCCATGACCGCCCAGATATGGAAAAAATTGAAGGTCTTCAAGAGCTAGCAGAAGCGCTCGATATCCCTTTTGCCAAAGGCCAAGTGATAAGCCCTCATCGCTTTAACCAGCTCCTTGACAAGGTCAAAGACACGCCCCAAGAGCAAATGGTCAATGATGCGGTTCTGCGGTGCCAGTCAAGAGCGGTCTATGATTATCAGAATAAGGGCCATTATGGCCTATCATTGACACGTTATGCGCATTTTACCTCTCCTATCAGGCGTTATGCAGATTTGTTGGTGCATCGCGCATTGATACAATCTTGCGGCCTTGGGGATGAGCGTCAATCGATACAAGACCTTGAACAAATGGGGCAAATTTGCGCACAAATCAGTCAAACAGAACAAACCGCTGCCAAAGCTGAAAGGCGCACAACTGACAGGCTTATTGCTTGCCTTTACCAGCCTCAAATTGGCCGCCAATTAGACGTGACAATCACCGGGTTAACAAATTTTGGCATATTTGCCAGTTTTGATGACCGTTCAGCTGAGGGCTTTATGCCCTTCCGGTCTTTGCCTGAAGATTTTTATGAACTCAGCGATGGTAATAGCCGACTTGTCGGACGCCGCCGCGGCACTGTTTTTGCCCTTGGTGCAGAGCTAACCGCAAAAATTGAATCTGTCGAAACAGCCTCTGGCGGGATATTGCTCACCTTCCTTGACGGTGGGGCTTATGACAAGCAGGTCATTACAAAAAGACGGTCAAGCGGACAGAAAAACAGCTTCAAATCAGCTAAGGGCAAAGCGAAAAAGGGTAAATCAAAGCCAAGGCGGCGTTAAAGCAAGCATTTTGCGCATATGAAGTTGGCAAAGCTTGTTGACATTCGCCTGCAAATGTATCATCTTGCGGCCTCAGAATATTAGAATACCTTTTTTTACAAGGAATGTGAGAGATGGCAAAGCCAGCAACACTTCAAATCAGACTTGTTAGCACAGCTGACACAGGCTACTTCTACGTGACAAAGAAGAACCCTCGCACAAAGCCTGAAAAGCTTGAGCTAAAGAAATATGACCCGCGCGCACGCAAGCACGTGATTTTCCGCGAAGCGAAAATCAAGTAACTCAGCTTTTTTAGGGAGTTACCTTATGCGTCTAGGAATTGACCTTGGCGGAACAAAAATAGAAGCCGCCATCCTCGATGATAGCGGCTCTTTTATTTGCAGAGAGCGTGTTCCGACCCCAAAAGATTATAATGACATCATGCAAGCTATTAAGGCTGTGCGTGATCAAGTGGCTGATGCGCATGGCTATAATGGCCCTGTTGGCATTTGCACCCCCGGCAGTGCATCAAAAGCCACTGGCTTAATGCAAGGCTCTAACTCACAATCTTTAAATGGCCGCGATTTGGCATCTGACTTGCAGGCTGTCTTAAATGCGCCAGTGCGCATCTCTAATGATGCGAATTGTTTTGCCCTATCAGAGGCAATTGATGGCTCAGGCGCAGGTTATGATAGCGTTTTTGGCGTTATCATTGGCACAGGCTGCGGTGGTGGTATCGTTGTTGATCAAAAAATCGTAGGCGGTGTGAACGGCATTGCGGGCGAATGGGGCCATGTGCCACTTCCTTGGCCAGTTGACCATGAATATGAAGGTCATGATTGTTGGTGTGGCAGAACAGGTTGCCTTGAGACTTATATTTCAGGCACAGGCTTGGAACTTGATTATTTCCGCATTGCCAATGAGAAATTATCTGCCAAAGACATTCTGGCTAAGGCTGATTCAGGTGATATTGTTGCTGATTCTGTCCTTCAGGTTCTTGAGGATCGCATTGGTCGCGGATTGGCCATGATTATTAACATCCTTGACCCTGATGCGATCGTGCTTGGCGGCGGGCTGTCAAATATTGATAGGCTTTACACAAATGTACCGCGCAAATGGCCGGGCTATGTGTTTTCCAAAGCCATTGATACCAAGCTTTTGAAACCAACTTATGGTGATTCAAGCGGTATCAGAGGCGCTGCCTATCTTTTTAATGACTAATATCACAGAGAGTCTTTAACTAGGGGGCCTCGCTAACTAGCGAGCCTAACTGCATACAGGGTTGGGCTGTTCTACGATTTCCGACAGGCTTGCCTGCAATCTGAAATCACCATAGTCAATCACATAATAGGGCACGACGCCATTATCCTGCATCTGAAATGATATCTCATAGGTTGGCAGGCCTGATGTGCTGTCGGGATCAAAATAGGCAATTTGTACAGGGTAATAGCTATCTTGGAGCAAGCCTGTATCACGTGCAATTTGCGGCTGTTTGTCTAAATCAAGGCTTTGAGCCTTTCCGATAATCACACTTGTTTTCTTCAACGCATCATCAGGTTTTGCGCCAAAGAAAATATGACTTGTGAAAAACCGCTCCCCTGCCCGCGCTCGGCGCAAAATCTCTTGCGTTTGGGCAATGGGGAAAAAGGTATCTTCCGGCAAGGCCATCGCATTATCAGGCTCGATTGAGAAAAACGCTTCATTTGGCGCCGCATTACCAGAGGTCTTTTGGGCAAACCCATCAAAGCGCAAAGCCTCTTCATAATTTGATGTCTCATCAATGGTAAAGCTGAAAAGCGCGCCTGAATTATCTTCAAAACTATCGAATAATGAGGCCATAAAGAATTCATTGCCATCTTCAAACAGCATCTGCATCACATAATCTTCACCCGATTTCCAACCATCACATTCACGCGCAAGACTAAAGATGGTCTTACCTTGGATTTGCTTAATAGCTGTGGCAGGGTCTGCATCTTTTAATTGCAGCTGATAGGTCACCTGATGAGGCGCAAGATCAATCGCATGGGCATTGCTAACCGATAGCAGTGCCACAGTACCAAATGCCACTATTTTACAATTTTGCGCCGTTTTAAACATGACCATATGCCCTTTCATTCCTCTGGACCCCTACCTAAAATCTATAACGAGGCGATGAAAAATCAAGCGCTCTATCTGGTGCATGATGAGGTGGATTATCACTTGGTAGAATTGGTCATTGGTATTACCACCATTTTGCTCTATATCTATGCCATGTCTTCTCTACCCTCTATCATTACAAGCCAAACTGACCTTGAACAGGCTCTCTCGATTATTGCGAAGGGAGATGTTTTTGCGATTGATACCGAATTTCTGCGTGAAAAAACCTACTACCCTCAGCTTTGTTTAATCCAAATCGCTGGTAATGGTATTCATTTTGCCATTGACCCGCTTGTTGAGGGGCTATCTTTGCAAGGCTTGTGGGATTTGCTTGCTGATGAGCGTATCACGAAGGTCTTTCACGCAGGGCGCCAAGATATTGAGATATTCTATCACCTCACAGGTGATGTCCCAAAAGGCATCTTTGATAGCCAGATAGCGGCTATGGTTTGCGGGCTTGGGGATCAGGTTGGCTATGATAAGCTTGTGCATCATTTTCTTGGCCATACGATCGATAAATCATCACGTTTTACCGATTGGTCCAAGCGCCCCCTATCAGACAAACAGCTTAGCTATGCACTTGATGATGTTATTCATCTTGAAAAAATCTATCCCATGCTATGCGAGGTGCTAGAAAAAGAAAATAAGCTTGAATGGATTAAAGATGAGGTCAAAGTCATTGCCGCGCTTGAGACATATGCCATAGACCCAGAACAGACCTATAAGCGCATTAAGCTTCGCACAAATAAGCCTCTTATTCTTAATCGCCTCAAACATCTAGCGGCATTTCGGGAAATTGAATGCCAAAAGCGTGATTTGCCTAGAGGTCGTTTCCTAAAAGATGAAACATTAATGGATTTAGCCGCCACAGGGCCCAAGACAGCTGAGGCTATTTCAAAAATCAGAGGTCTTGGGAGCCAGAAAAATGGCTGGCTGACAGGACAAATTATTTCAATCATCAAGCAAGCTGACAGCGCGGATAAGGCAAGCTGGCCAAAAATGCCTGAGCGCAAGAAAACAGAACGCGCCCCTGCCGCCGTGCTTGAAATGTTGCGTGTTTTATTAAAGCATGTCTGTGAGGAGGCAGCGGTTGCACCACGCCTCATTGCCTCTGCAAGTGATTTGGAACTTCTTGCTGTATCAGATGATAAATCCCAGCCAGTGTTGCAAGGCTGGCGTTATGAGGTATTTGGCAAAAAGGCTCTTGCCATGAAAGCTGGCAAGATTGGCATGGCTTTGAATAAGGGTGAGATGCGCTTCTTCGACCTATAGGGTCGCATTATGTAACCCACCATCCATCAAGATATTCTGCCCCGTAATATAGCCAGAATGTGCCGAACAAAGCCACGCACACGCAAAGCCAAATTCCTCAATCTCACCTAATCTTTTGGACGGATTGCGTTCTTCTATAATCTTTCGTGCTTGGGCTTGTGAGATATTTTGTGTATGTGCTGTATTTGCGATCAGTGTCTCTATACGCTCCGTATTAAACGGCCCCGGCAATAGGCCATTAATGGTGACGTTATGTTCTGCCACCTCGCGCGAGACACCTGCGACAAATCCTGTCAGGCCAGCACGTGCTGCATTTGAGAGACCCAACACCGATATAGGGTTTTTTACCGCGCCAGAGGTGATATTCACAATCCGCCCAAAACGACGCTCAATCATTGGGTCAATCACAGCTTTTATCAGCTCAATAGCGGTTAGCATATTGGCATCAATGGCTGCTAGCCAATCCTCTCTGTCCCAATCCCTGAAATTACCAGGTGGGGGGCCGCCTGCATTATTGACCAAAATATCAACATGACCTGCAGCCTCAAGCACCGCCTGCCTGCCCTCTGGCGTTGTAATATCACAAGCGATGATTTTCACATCAACGCCTGTCTCCTGACGTATTGCCTCAGCTGAGATTTCAAGGGCCTGTGCGCCTCTTGCACACATCACAAGATCAGCACCAGCCTTCGCAAGTGCAGACGCACACCCATAGCCGAGACCACGTGATGAAGCACAAACAAGTGCTTTCTTGCCAGCTATTCCATGATCAAGCATCAAAAATTCTCCCTATTCGTGGGTAAAAAGCGGCTTAATAAGCGCTGTGGTAACGGGGCGTTTCTCAGCCAATGATATTTTATCAACCGCTTGTGCAATATCAGCAAGCGCCTCATAAGATCGCTCCACACGTGCCAAGATATAGCGCATAGCAGGCTCTGCAACTTGGCATTGGCGATTTGTGAAATATTTATCAAGCAAGGCTTCGACCAAATCATCATCTGGAAGTGCGACTTGTTGAGCGGCAAGCGCGCGCATCCGAGATGCCAAATCTGGTAGTCGCCACCTCATTTGAGAAATAGGCCTCTGACTTGTAATCAAGGCTGATTTGCCTGTTTCTGCGAGGTAATTCATCAGATGGAATAAGGCTTCTTCATCCCATTTTGCACCATCATCAAGATTATCAAGCACAAGGGCATCAAACGCCCCAAGCCTATCACGCTCAAAATGCTTAAAATCCTGACATTTATAGCAATGCACCTTTGCGGCAAAAATAGCGGCAAGATGCGATTTACCGCACCCCTTTGGCCCATAGATATTTACCGCATGGTAAGGCGCTGGCCAATCTGGCCATTTTTCAACCCATCCAAAGGCAAGTTGGTTGGCTTGTGTGACGAAAAACTCTTTTACCGCCGCTTCATCTGGCAGAACAAGTGATAAGGGTAACTGGCTCATTATCGAATTACCGTCTGACCATTTTCATAAGATAAGGACAAACCAACAGATGCTAAGGCATAACGCAACGCATCAAGCGAGCCTGTCATTTCAATCAGAATTGTGGCTTGCGGTGTATCAAGGTCTGATGAGGCATTATCAAAAATGATAGGCTTTGTGGACATCATCAAAGTCGATAAGTTTTTTATCACTGGCAGTTTTTGCAACATCGCCTTTTTTGCTATCCAATCTTTATGATTGTCAAAATTCATAATGGCGACCAACTCATTCGATAGGCCTTGGCGTCGCACATTCGCTTTCTGCCAACTTTGTTCTAATTTTGCCGTTACCTCTAACTGAAATTGTATCATTTCCGATTTATAATCTGCCTCTAGACCATCAAAAATGTGGTCTTTGACACGGGCTATAACACCACCATCCTTATCAAATAAGATAGCACGCAAACCTAATTGCGGCATGCCTTCTTGGACTTGCACCACAGCACTAACCCATAATATCTGCTCCGCCTTGGCGCGCAAAGCGGCCTTTTGCAAACTGGCCTTATCAGCTGCGCGAATCTTCTCAGCTTTGATTTGACGCTCATTGGCAAGATTTGCCTCAAGCAACGTAAAGCGCAAAAGGCCATCAGATTGCGCGGCTGTCTCGCGCCAAATCTGAATAAAAGGGTTAGAATCCTGCCAGGCTCTTGTGCCGGCGCCATCTGTAAAGACTGGCAAAACAAGGATTTGCGGGCTCGTCACCTCTGCCCATTCCAAATCAGCCTCACGAAAGAGCGCGCGCATTTGATCTGGAGAAAAGCAAATATCAATCTCTGCAATATAACGCGATGGCAAAGAGGTTTCAGTGCGAATATGTACAAGCTCAACCAATGATTCTGGCGCAACATCAAAGGGAAGATTTTGCCCCTCAAGCAATAAACGATCTGTCACAAGCGCAAAGGCAGATTCATGTGCCTCTTGCAAGGAAAGCCGCTGTGCCTCATTCGCTGTCTCGGCTGTGCGATCAATCATAATGCCACTATGGCCAAACACATCATTTTGACAGGCAGATTGCGCAAAAACAGAGTGGTTTATGGCTAAACAGATGAATAAGATTGTGCTAAGACTAAGTCTCACAACATGAACCCTTATAATTGCGTGCCAAAACAGTGACCTGCTTGCCATGCGCCAATGAAAAAACCCATTTGGGTATTTATAACGACAATATCACCAAGAGACTAGCATGACTGATAAAAAGAATGAAACAGGCTTAACCTATCGCGATGCAGGTGTTGATATTGACGCAGGTGAAGCACTTGTTGAGGCGATTAAGCCAGAGGCAAAACGCACAACGCGCAAAGGCTCTAATCCTGAATTAGGCGGCTTTGGCGGTTTGTTTGACCTTAAGGCGGCTGGCTATAAAGACCCTATCTTAGTTTCTGGCACAGATGGGGTTGGCACGAAGCTTGAAATTGCCAAACATATGGGCCATCACCGCACACTTGGCATTGATTTGGTGGCAATGTGCTCAAACGATATTCTAGCACAAGGGGCGATGCCGCTCTTCTTCTTGGATTATTTTTCAACAGGAAAGCTTGATGTTGAGACAGGAAAGCAGCTTGTTGCGGGCATTGCAGATGGCTGTATTGAGGCAGGCTGTGCGCTTATTGGCGGTGAGACAGCTGAGATGCCTGGTGTCTATGGCGATGGTGACTATGACTTGGCTGGCTTTTGTGTTGGCGCGGTAGAACGAGACGATATCCTGACCAAAGGGATGGTTGGCGCAGGTGATAAAATCATCGCCCTACCGTCTTCTGGTGTTCATGCTAATGGCTTTTCACTTGTACGTAAAATCATGCAAGTCACAGGCACTGATTTGCATGATGATGCCCCCTTTGCGAAAGGCCAACCATTGGGCATGGCGCTTTTGGCACCAACACGTATTTACACAGATGCGGTTATGGCAGCAATGGAGACAGGCGGCGTCACGGGCGTTGCGCATATCACAGGCGGTGGTCTCATTGAAAATCCGCCCCGTGTGTATGATGACGCGCTTGCCGCCAAGCTGAATCTAAAAGCCCGTCCCCTTCCCCCACTTTTCCAATGGCTAAAACAGGCAGGAAATATCTCAAATTATGAGCTTGCACGCACCTTTAATTGCGGCATTGGTATGCTTGTCTATGTCACAGCAGATAAGGCCGATGACGCTTTAAAAGCCATTACCATGACTGGTGAAGATGCTTTCATGATTGGCGAGATGGTCGCCCGAGATGATGAGGCTGTGATCCTTGAGGGTATCAATGAGGCGTTTGCCTAATATGGCGTTACGATTTGCCATCCTCATCTCTGGGCGCGGCAGTAATATGCTTGCGCTAAGCGACAGGCTTGCTGTGCATGGGGCGAAATGTGAGCTTGCGCTTGTTGCGGCAGATAATAATTGTGCTGGCCTTGCACTTGCCAAAGAGCGAGGCATTGCCACAGCGCTTTGCCCCTATCAGGGGCGCACAAAAGCACAAAGTGAAGCAGAACTTATTGCAAAAATAGAAGAAGCTGGCGCAGACTTTATCCTGCTAGCTGGTTTTATGCGTATATTATCAGCAGATTTTGTTGCCCATTTTGAGGGGCGCATCATAAATATTCACCCCTCCTTATTGCCGAAATATAAAGGGCTTGATACGCATCAAAGGGCGCTCAATGCCAAAGATGAGAGGCATGGCGTAACAGTGCATCTTGTCACGGCAGGCCTTGATGAAGGCCCAATTATCGCACAAGCAGCCATTCCCATTCTTGCACATGACGATGAACAAACACTCTCAGAGCGGCTTTTGCCCGTGGAACACGCTCTTTACAGCACCGTTATAGAAGCGCTCATCACAGGAGACTTACGTGCAAGAAAGGGCGAATTTTCGTGGCAATGCATACCGCAACTGCCCGTTAAGGCAGGTGAACTACTTATCCCATCTTAATGCTAGCACTTGATTTTCATCCAAAGGCGCGGCATAAGAAGTCATGATTATTTCAGCATCAGCGTATCTGGTGCATCACTCGCGGGGGCTTTTTGCTATGAATACAGATAATTTTGACAAGCACGCCAAAGCTAATCTTGCCATTTATGAGAATGTTATGAACTTCTCAAAAATTGTAACAGCAGCTGTTATCGTGACTTTGGTCTTAATGGCAATTTTCTTGCTCTAATCTTTTTATCAGCAAGTCATAAAAAAAGCCGCCCTATCAGATGATAGAGGCGGCTTTTTTATGTTTACAGCAGCTAATTAGCCTACAATTTCATCATCATTGAAGAAATGTGCAATTTCGATAGCGGCATTTTCAAGGCTGTCTGAGCCATGAACTGAGTTAGCTTCGATTGATTCAGCGAATTCTTTACGAATTGTGCCTTCATCGGCATCTGCTGGGTTAGTTGCGCCCATGACACCGCGGTAAGCAGCAACAGCGTCATCACCTTCAAGAACCTGAACCACAACTGGGCCAGATGTCATGAATTCAACAAGCTCGCCATAAAATGGGCGTTCTTTGTGAACGGCATAGAATTCACCAGCCTGTTCGCTTGTCATATGGATACGCTTTTGTGCGATGATACGAAGGCCTGATGCTTCGATTTTTGCGTTGATAGCGCCTGTCAAATTGCGACGTGTGGCGTCTGGCTTAATAATAGAAAACGTGCGTTGCTGTGCCATGATATAGCTACCTTTTCATGAAGTGATAATTAGGTGACAGGTAAATATGCCTGAATATGTGCGCTATATAGGGTGTTTTGGGGCTAAAAAGCAAGCTGTTATTTCATTGGGCTAGCCTGCGGCTTTTTGCTCCCACTTCCCCTCATCTGTTTTCGCAAAATACCGGCACAGGCCTTGATGTTGACTAGATAGGCTTTTCCATTGCGAACGCGCCTCTTGCAAGCCTGCCTCATCCTTGCCATTAAATAGGACAAAGCACCGCTCATAGGCGGTCATATCAGGGACAAGCTGACCAAACAGTAAAATGGCAAATTCAGCTGCAATTTGATTTTCATTAGGATCAGAACTGACCCAAATATGCGCAAATTCAGCACCATCATCACCGTCAATGCCATGCGCCAAAAAGCTGAGATCACGTAAAACCCATAAAGCACGGCTCACATTTTGGGCTTCAGATTTTGGCGCATAGATGATGGTTTTTTTTCCAACAGATTGCGATTTTTCCGTGAGCTGTGCGGCCAATTCGCTGACTTCACCGCCCGCAAGCTGATAAAAATCAATATGTTGCAATCTGCTGGCCATCGCTGATTAGCCCTGCCATGTCTCTGCTAAATCATTCAACAAACGCACGCCAAAGCCTGTGCCACCTGACGGGTGGGCATGGCCTGGCTTATCAGCCCAAGCTTTACCTGCCATATCAATATGCGCCCATGGTGTGCCTTCATCGATAAAGCGTTCCAAGAAACATGCTGCTGTAATAGAACCACCATAAGGGCCACCAATATTTTTCATATCAGCAATATGTGATTTAAGCATCTTGTGATAGCTCTCACCCATAGGCATCTGCCAACATGGCTCTGCTGTCCCATCACCAGATGATTTAATGGCTTTTGCCAAGGCATCATCATTTGAGAATAGACCAGCATAATCCTTGCCCAATGCGACAAGGATAGCCCCTGTTAAGGTTGCCAAATCAACAATCATTTGTGGCTTAAATTTATCCTGACAATAGGTCAGACAATCAGCGAGCACCAAACGCCCCTCAGCATCTGTGTTAATCACTTCAATGGTTTGACCTGATAGAGACGTCACCACATCGCCTGGCCTTTGGGCATCACCATCTGGCATATTCTCTACAAGGCCAATAATCCCAACAATGTTGCGCGCGACTTTGCGGCTTGCAATTGCGCACATAGCACCTGTTACAGCAGCCGCACCGCCCATATCCCATTTCATATCTTCCATGCCTTTGGCTGGCTTAAGGGAAATGCCGCCTGTATCAAAACAAACCCCCTTCCCAACATAGGCCAATGGCGCTTCTGTCCCGCCGCCATTCCATTTCATGACAACCATTTTTGATTCACGTCTTGAGCCCTGACCAACCCCAAGCAAAGCGCCCATGCCAAGCTTTGTCATGGCTGCCTCATCTAACACATCAACCTCAAGACCAAGAGCGCGCAAGGCCTCACAGCGGGCAGCAAATTCCGCAGGATATAACACATTTGCAGGCTCAGTAATAAGGTCACGTGCCATAAAGACGCCTGATAACATCCCTTGATGATCAGCAAATTGTGCCTCTAGCCCGTCAACAGATTTATGCGCCACACAAAGCGTAATTTCAGAGGTGGCCTCTTTTTTGGTGAAATAATGATTGAATTCATAAGATTGCGACAAAGCACCATAAAGAAGCGCACAAATCATATCATCTGAGATGGTCATCTCAGTGATTGCGGCTGAGCTCACCTTATGCTTGCGAAGTGTCTTATATAACTCTGCCCCAACAAGCTCGGCTGAAAGACCATTTGAAATATCATTGCCAACACCAACTGCCAAAAAGCCTGCACCGCTAGCGGCATCAAGATGCAAATAAGATTGCCCAACTTTTCCTTCAAATGACGCCATTTTTGCAATTTGCGCGATAATTGTGCCGTGCTCCGCAGCACCAGAAAGAGTATTTTGGGCTGAATCAACCAAAATAATCTGCGTCGTTACGTCTGATAAAGGTGAGAAAGTAATTGATAGATGGGCTGACATGACCACTCCTAGTTACAAGTTTATCCAAACAGAGCCAACATAAGGGTAAAATGTTGAAAACAATCTGCTTTTCATGTGAAACTACTTTGCCATTCCTGCCTTGAATATGCTAGATACAAAAAGGAAAAGGCGGATAGTTTTGCCATTGCCACATTGTCATCAGGTGATGTTTGGGCGGCGATGGCACTGCCACCAGTTAACAGATGTGACAGCTTGGTAAAATGTGGTATTTTCCCAACATAAGTCAAGCCACTCTAGAGGTAAGTGAGATAAATGCGTCTTCATCGTTATTTATTGAAACAATATATGCAAGTCACCACCATGGTACTTGTAAGCCTTTTGATGGTTGTCTGGCTCAATCAAATGCTTCAGCTTTTAGAATTAGTGGTGAATAAGGGCAGCCCGCTTGGCAGTTTCTTTATCCTCTCACTTCTTGCTATGCCATTATGGCTTTTGCAGGCTATTCCTATCGCCCTTTTCATTGGGGTGATTTGGGTGGTGAATAAAATCACCTCTGACCGCGAATTGGTTGCTATGCAAGCCGCTGGATGGAGCATCAAACAATTCACAATTGCGCCTCTCTTACTAGGTGCTTGCTGCACGGCTTTTTTAATCCTGAACTCAATCATTTTGCTCCCTGCAGGCTTTGGCACTTTTAAAGACAAGCAATCAGAATTGCGCGCGGCCATCCCAAAGGTTCTTTTGCAAGATAAGGTCTTTGTTGATCTAGCACCAAATTTAACCATTTTTATCAATGAGCGTGTATCACGAACCAGTGTGCGCAATGTCTTTATCCAAGATAAAAGAAATTCTGATGCCATCAGCACCCTAACCGCCGCAAAAGGCCAGTTCCTGCTTGATGATGGCCAACCAGTTCTTGTGCTAGAGCAAGGACAACGCTCGCAAATCAATCATCTAGGCGAAGCTAGTGCCACATTATATTTTGACCACTATAAGCTAAATATTGCACGCACCTCGCAAAGTACGGCACAGCGAAGTGTCCTTGATATGAATGAGGATAGTATCACTAATCTTCTTAATCCTGAGACATCCGCATCACCGCGCTATATCAACCAACGATTGGCCTATGGTCATTATCGCATCACAAGCCCGTTTCTTGCCATTACATTGATACTTGTAGCGTTGGCCGCACTTCTTCGTGGCAGATTGCGCGACGAATTCAAACGCCGGCGTATGTGGCAGGCTATTATTGCCGGTATGGTGGTGCAAATCCTCTTTATCAGCGCGCGCTCTATCACAGTGGCATCATCGCAATTATGGTTCGCGCAATATCTCGTGCTAATTCTCCCAGCTGCCATCGCAGGCTATATGCTGCTAGCACCCGAAACAGCGCGTTTTAAAAATTGGCAAATGGTGAAATCATGAAAATTCTGCCACCTTTTGCCTTGAGCTATTATTTTGCAAAGCGCTATGCCTTTTGGTTGTTATTAACCCTTGGCGCCTTAGTGTCATTTGTCTTGCTGATTGATGCTGTAGAACTTTATCGTCGGTTTAATAATGTGACGACTGACAGCTCTAGTATCTTGATTATCTGGTTGTTAATTATCGGGCTTGCAGAAAAAATCGACTTACTTTTACCTTTTGCTGTGCTTTTTGGGTCAATCTTATGTTTTCAAAATTGGACCAAGACAAATGAGCTGATGATTGCGCGCGGTTTTGGCCAGAATATTTGGCAGGCGCTCTCACCTGTCTTGCTGACTGTTTTATTGCTTGGCTCATTACAAAATTTAGTCCTAAACCCAATTAAATCAGCGACGATCACTATCCAAGACGAATTAAAAGGGGCTATTTTTGGCAGGCAGGATGTTGGTAAATTATCAATTTCCGCCTCTGGTGTATGGTTAAAAGATATCAGTGCTATTGATGATCTCATTATCCATGGGCCAAGCCTGTCTCTTGAAGAATATCGCATTAATCAGCCTGTGATTTACAGCCTAAATGAGAGCGGCTCTGTCATCTGGCGCATGCGTGCTAAGCATATGACATTAACCGATGAAGGATGGCAGCTTGTTGGTGCAACGCGCAGTGATAATTTAGGCACTTCCACAAGCCTGCAAGATATGATGCTAGACACATCTATGAAGCCAATTGATTTTGTGCGCACAACACAGCGCCCTGAGACAATATCACTTTATAGTCTGCCAAGCTTTATTGCGATGCTCAACAGAACTGGCCTGCCCTCTAATGAGCATCGGGTCTATTTACAGCAACAATTGGCAAACCCTATTCGTTTACTTGGGCTTGCGATGCTTGCCGCTTGTTTTACCTTGCTGCGCTTTAGCCGTATGCCACGTTATAAATTAATGGCTGTCGGGGTTGGGGTCGGATTTGCTGTCTATTTCCTCACAGATTTTGTATATTTGCTTGGTGCAAATGCCAGGCTTCCTGTCATAATCGCAGGCTGGGGGCCAGCTATTGCGATTTGCCTTGTTGCTGGCTTCATATTAGCGCGATCGGAAGATTAACAATGAGACTGCCTGTTTATTCCTCTATTTTGACCAAAGGACCAAAGATGCGTCGCCACACCTTTTTTGCTCTTATGCTGCTACCAAAGCGCATCCTTGCTATTAGCCTGTCTTGTCTTATTTTGGCAGTCTCACCATTGGCCGTCTCCGCTCAAAGCGTCACAGTTGTTGCCGTGGTCAATGGGCAAGCCATTACAAGCTTAGACCTAGAGAACCGATTAGCCTATCTTTTGGAGCAAACAGGCATTGCCATGACAGATGAGAATGAGGCTCAGCTGCGTGAAGATGTCTTGCAAATGCTTGTGGATGATAAGTTAAAGCTGATGGAAGCAAAGCGTCTTGTGCCAAACATCATAGAGGCTGGCCGTGCGCAAGCGCGTGAAATGGTCAATGACACCTATCAAAGCGAGACGAAATCAGCTGGTGCAGCTTTGCGGGAATTGGGGTTAAACCGCCAAATTATTGAAGAGAAAACATCTGCTGATATCATTTGGGCCACCCTTTTGCGTGACCGTTATAAATCGCAATTTGATACAGCTGATAAATTGGCAGAACAAGCCCTAGAACGCGCCAAAGAAGATTTAAGCCAACCGCAGGTAAGACTCTCAGAAATTGTCCTTGCGCCCTCTCCAGATAGAAATACCGCCAATAACCTTGAAATCGCCTATCAGATGATTGATGCGATGAAACAAGGGGCTGATTTTGCGGCGATTGCGCGTCAATATTCTGCCTCAGGCTCTGCGCAAGAAGGCGGCAATCTTGGCTGGATCGTGCTGAACACCTTGCCAGATTTATTTACCAAAGCAATCGAAGAGGCACCATCAGGTTCTATCCTTGCGCCTATTAATCAAGATGGGGTCATCTATATTTTGCGCAAAGATGGGGTGCGTGCCAAAGGGTTTATTGACCCCTCTCAAGCGCGTGTGGATATTGCCCGTGCCCTATTGCCCCTATCAGCCGATATATCATCCTCTGACCAACTCATAGCCGCAGGTGAGCTGCAAAAACGCGCTGAAACTGCCAAAAGCTGTGCAGATATCGAAGCGCTGAACGATGAATTAGGCTCTGGTCAGCCGCCCTTTCTATTTGATTTAGAGATCGCATCTATTACACCAAATCTGCGCACGATCATTGAAAAGCTTGAGGTTAACCAACCATCAGAGCCGCTCAATTTTGCTGAAGGCATGGTTGTCTTTATGGTCTGTCAGCGCAAGATGCCAGAAGTCAATTTACCCTCACTTGAAAACCTTAAAAATGCTGAATTGAATAAGATATTTGCCATTATTTCTAATCGGTATTTATTGCGTCTGCGCCGTGCCGCAACCATTGATATTCGCCAATAGATAAGGCACCTCCTATGACAGCACCGCTTATCATAACACCAGGAGACCCCGCAGGCATTGGCCCTGAAATTGCCTTAAAAGCGTTGCTTAGTGATGATACGCTGCGGGCTAGTTGCGTCTTGATGGGAGAGGTTAGCCATTTGCGCAATGTTGCGGCAAGCTGTGAGGTTGAACCACGCTTTCATAGCTGGACACCCGGTGCACCGCTCTTATCAGCCGCGATAAATTTACTTGAGGTTGCATGGCCTGCCCCTGTCATTGCAGGTCAGCCTGACCCCAAGAACGCGCCTTTGATTATCCATGCGATAGAGATGGCAACATCTCTGGCATTGCAGGGGCATATTTCTGGAATTGTGACCTGCCCTATTGCAAAATCAAATCTCTATGAGGCTGGTTTTCCCTATCCTGGTCATACAGAATATCTTGGCGCCTTATCAGGTGATAAAACAGCCATTATGATGCTCGCAAATAAGGCGCTTCGTGTTGTGCCTGCTACTATACATATACCATTATCTAAAGTCGGTGAGAGCCTCACAAAGCAAGGACTGTGCGATTTAATCATAAATGTCACACAAGCCTTATGGCATGATTTTAATGTGGCGGAGCCAAAAATTGCGATCTGCGGTCTTAACCCTCATGCCGGTGAAAATGGCACGATTGGCACGGAAGAAACAGAGATCATCATCCCTGCGATAAAGATGGCAGAAAGCAATATAGGTGATAAAGCGCAGATAATAGGCCCGCTTGCCGCTGATAGCCTGTTTCATGCTGAAAATTTGGCCGCTTTTGATTGTGTCGTCGGCATGTATCATGACCAAGCGCTTATTCCTATAAAGACAATTGATTTCCACGGCTCTGTGAATATCACGCTTGGGCTTGATTTTGTGCGCACATCACCTGATCACGGCACAGCCTTTGATATTGCTGGCAAGAATCTGGCACGCCCTGAGAGTTTGATTAATGCACTCTATTTTGCACAAGATATGGCGCGCAATCGCTTCGCCCTTGCGTCCTCTGATTAAACAAGACGCTGGTTGAAGGTATCCTTGATAATGTCACAAATTAAATCACAAATTACTGGCCTGCCCCCGCTTAGTCTTCTTGTGGCAGATAGTCAGCTTTATGCCAAAAAATCATTAGGGCAAAACTTCCTATTTGACCTTAATTTAACAGGCAAGATTGCCGCACAAACGCTTGTGCAACATGGCACGATTATTGAGGTAGGCCCCGGCCCTGGAGGGCTGACGCGCTCTTTATTAACCCATACAGATGCTGATATTATTGCTGTTGAAAAAGACAGGCGTGCCATCAGCTTTCTTGACCATCTTGTCGCTGCAGCAGGGGGGCGCCTAACCCTTGAAGAGGCAGATGCACTCAAAGCACCCTTGTGGAGTTATGGGACTGCACCACGCGCTATTGTAGCCAATTTGCCTTATAATATCGCGACCACTCTTTTGCTTAATTGGCTTGATCATGCGACTGATTTCACAAGCTTTGTGTTGATGTTTCAAAAAGAGGTCGCCTTGCGCATCTGTGCAACGCCATCCACTGCCGCCTATGGCAGGCTTAGCATCATCAGCCAATGGCTGACACAAACAGAATTATTATTTGATATTCCCCCTGAGGCCTTTGTGCCTGCGCCAAAGATTACATCCTCGGTGGTACGGTTTGTCCCGCGTCCAGAACCGCTTTTTCCTTGTGATAAAGCAACATTGGAATTGGTCACAGCAAAAGCCTTTTCACAAAGACGCAAAATGCTTCGTGCAAGCTTTAAATCACTTGGCGGTGAGACCATGTTAAAAGAGGTTGGGATTGACCCTACAATGCGCCCTCAAGACCTTGAAATTGAGGGGTTTTGCGCCCTTGCCCGCCACCTTGAAGGGCAGATTAGCTAGCGCCTCTTCACCTTAATATTTGGTATCACGCAGCTGTTTCACAAATTCAGACAGGCCAATTTGACGATTACGCTTTAGCCGCTCTGCGTGCAAGATAGCTTGAACCTGCTGAACGGATTTAGGCAAATCATAATTCACAATGATATAGTCATATTCTGGAT